>JALUAB010000054.1 GCA_027051195.1 Hyphomicrobiales bacterium | reverse complement strand
GCCTTCTCGATGACCACGTTGCGGCCCTTCGGGCCCAGCGTCACCTTCACCGCGTTGGCCAGCACGTCAATGCCGCGCAGCATGGACTTGCGCGCATCGGTATCGAAAACGACTTCCTTGGCAGACATCGCTCTACCCCTTTCTCAAGTCTCTCAGGATGTTCCGTTATGCGTTCCGACCGTTTCAGGCAGTCATTCGATGATGCCCAGGATGTCGGATTCCTTCATGATGAGCAGCTCCTCACCATCGATGGTGACCTCGGAGCCGGACCACTTGCCGAACAGCACCTTGTCGCCCACCTTCACGTCCAGCGGCACCAGCTTGCCGCTCTCGTCGCGGGCGCCGGGGCCGACGGCCAGCACCTCGCCCTGCTGCGGTTTCTCCTTGGCGGTGTCCGGAATGATGATGCCGCTCGGCGTCTTGTTCTCCTCCTCGATGCGGCGGATCAGCACGCGATCATGCAAGGGACGGAAAGCCATTGTCTCTCTCCTCGAATGCCAGAATGCAGTTGAACCCTTCTTGCCTCATGCTCCGCCCCTTCCCGCGGCGCCGGGAAGGGAACCTGCCTGTTCGGCACAGAACGTGTTAGCACTCCTTTCGGGAGAGTGCTAACAGTCCGCGCTGGAAATAGGCACAAGCGGCGAAGAGGTCAAGACCCGGCAGGACAAAAGAAGCGCCAGACAGCCCCGTTCCGCCCCGCCGTGGCCAGTGCGGCGGCGCATCATGGCACGGGTGTGGACGCCCCACAGCCCGCGTTTGCAAACATGGTTGATGGCACGGGGACGCATGGCGCACCGCGGGGATGCCTCTCCACCGGCGGGGCGGTGGTCAGCCGCGCGGCTTCTTGCCGGTGCCGGAAGCCAGTGGCGCCAGGGATTCCCGCTTCTTGCCGGCCTTCGGGTGCGCGTCGGCGGTCAGCCCCTCGCGCAACTTGCGCAAGACCTTCTCCTTGAGCTCCGGCTCCGGCGGCGGGTTGCCGTCCAGCGCGTGCCGCCACTGGAAACGCGCTTCCAGCCGTCGCCCGACCATCCAGTAGGCATCCCCCAGGTGATCGTTGATGACCGGATCGCCAGGACGGAGCGAAACGGCGCGCTCCAGCTCGCGCACGGCATCCTCGTATCGCCCAAGGCGATAATAGGCCCAGCCGAGGCTGTCCACGATGTAGCCGTCGTTGGGGCGGGCCTGCACGGCGCGCTTCACCATGTCCAGCGCCTCCCGCAGGCGCTCACCGCGCTCGATGAGCGAATAACCGAGATAGTTCAGCACGGAAGGCTGTCCGGGGCTGAGCCTGAGAGCCTGGCGGAAGTCGTGCTCGGCCTTCTGCCATTCTCCGGCACGCTCATAGGTAATGCCGCGGTTGTAGAACAGTCTCCAGTTCTTCACCCTGCCCTTCTTGCGGTGCAGGCGGATGGCAGTGGAATACGCCCGCGCCGCCTCGCGCCACTGCTTGCTGGCGCGCCGAACGTCGCCCAGCAGAGAGAAAACGCGCGGCCTGTCCGGATGGCGCCGTGCCAGCCTTTCCAGCTCGGCGATGGCCTCCCGCGGGCGGTCGAGATCGTGCAGCAGCCGGGCCATGCGCAACCGGGAACCGAGATACAGGGGGTGGCTTTCCGGCACTCTGGCATAGGCCCGCAAAGCCTGTGGCAGCCGGTCGAGGCTGGTTTCTATCTCACCAAGCAGCATCCACGCCACGTAAAGATCGGGCCGCAGCCTGAGCGTCATGCGCGCGTGCAGCAGGGCGGAATCGAAGCTTCGTTCGTCCAACAGGGCGGAGGTGAGGGAAAACAGCGCCTCGGCCATGCCGTCCCGCACGGAGCGAACGAGCGGGCGAGGCAAGGCACGGGGATTCTCACGCGCCTGCTCCAGCTCGGCACGGATGATGGCATTGTCCGGCACCTCGGCGAGGAACTTGCGATAGATGCGAATGGCGCGCTTCACCTGCCTCTGCCGGCGCAGGAAGTTGCCCCAGGCGTAGGTGAGCCTCATGGAGCCGGGATTTTCCTTCCAGGCGCGGGCATAAAGCTTGCCCGCCTGCACCGTGTGCCCGGCATAATCGGCCATGAGGGCGGCGTGATAGGCCTTGAATCCGGCGAAGGCGGGATAGGAATCGAGGATGGAAAGGCCGGCCAGCCCTTCCTTGAGGTTCTTTTCCGAAAGCCACGTCCACGCCGCCAGCACACCGCCGGAAAGCACGCCCAGAGGCGCCGCCGCCGCCTTTGCGAAATGGGCGCGGGCCCCCGGCCAGTCATTGCGCGAAACCGCCTGCAGCCCCAGCATCATACGGGCGAGACGGTGGCGCGGCTGGCCGCGCACGATGCGGCGGGCCAGCTCCTCCGCCCGCACCCAGTCGCCGGTGCTGATGAATAACGCCAGCGTATTGCGCACCAGGCCCGGCACGGAAGGATCAAGCTCCAGGGTGCGTTCCAGCAGGCGGGCGGCGGCTTCGTAGTCACGCTGCTGCAGGGCATGGCGGCCGGCGAGGTAGCTGCCCGAGGCGGTGGCTCCGAGATCCGTCAGGCCAAGCACCTGCTCCAGTTCCGTACCATCGCTCATGCGGGCCATCGCCATGTCACGCCAGAAGGGGACGGTGGCGAACGCCAGCGCGGCGGCGAGCGCCGCGGGCAGCAGCCGGCGGCGGTGGTGGTTCCTGCTGTCGCCTGTCATGGGCATGCGCTTCTCATCCTGCGGGCGAATCCATGCATCCGAGCATGGCAGAGGGAACGGCGACTGGCAAATGAATGTCCTGTCAAGTGCGGCATAACCGTGTCCGGGGCTGTGGGAAAAGTGCAAGCGATGCGGGAAGTTGCGCGCATTTGCGCTAGACTGGCGACAATATGGGTGATTCGCAAGTCACCTCTCGCGGAGGGCAGATGCGCGCATGCGCTTTCGCAAACTGAAACTGGCCGGGTTCAAATCATTCGTGGAACCCACGGAAATGCCCATAGAGCCAGGGCTCACGGGCATCGTGGGGCCGAACGGGTGTGGCAAGTCCAACCTGCTGGAGGCCATCCGCTGGGTGATGGGCGAGAACTCGTCCAAGAGCATGCGCGCCTCGGCCATGGATGACGTCATCTTCAACGGTTCGCGCACCCGGCCGCCGCGCAATGTGGCGGAAGTGACGCTGGCGCTGGACAACGCCCGGCATACCGCACCGCCGCCGTGGCAGAGCTTCGAGAACATAGAAGTCTCGCGCCGCATCATGCGCGAGAAGGGGTCCACCTACCGCATCAACGGCCGTGAAGTGCGGGCGCGTGACGTGCAGCTGCTGTTTGCGGATGCCGGCACCGGAGCGCGTTCGCCGGCGCTGGTGCGGCAGGGGCGGATTTCCGAGCTCATCAACGCCAAGCCGCAGGCGCGGCGCCGGCTGCTGGAAGAGGCCGCCGGCATCGCCGGGCTGTATGCGCGGCGACACGAGGCGGAGCTGAAACTGAACGCGGCGGAGCAGAACCTCTCAAGGCTGGAGGACGTGCTGCTGCAACTGGAGCAGCAGGTGAACAGCCTCACCCGACAAGCGCGGCAGGCGGCGCGCTACCGGGAACTTTCCGATTCCATCCGCGAGCACGAGGCGGCGCTGTTGTGGCGCGGCTGGCGCGAGGCGGCGCAGCAGCACCTGGAGGCCGAACGGGCGCTAGCGGCAGCCGAACGGGCGCAGGCCGATGCAGTGTATCAGGCATCGTTGAAACAGAAGGAACTGGAGCTGGCGCGGGAGAAAATCGCGCCGCTGCGCGAGGAGGCGGCGGAAAAGAGCGCGGCGGCGCAACGGCTGAAGCTGGAGCTGGAAGGCCTCTCGCGGCAGGAAAAGGCGGTGCATGCCCGGCAGCGCGAGCTGGAGGAACGCATCCGGCAGGCGGAGGCGGATCTGGCGCGGCTCTCGGAGGACGCGAAGGACGCCACGGCGGCGCTTGCGCGGCTGGCCGAGGAAGAACAGGCGCTGGCGGCGGAAAGGCCGGACGAGGCGCGCCGGGCCGAACTGGAAACGGCATGGAGAGAGGCGTCGGAGGCGCTGAAGGCGGCGCAGGCGGCGCTGGAGGAAGTGCGGGCGCAGCTGGCCGAACGGGCGGCGGAGAAGGCCGCACTGGAGGCGCGCGTGAACGAATTGCGGCAACGCCGTGAGCGGCTGGAACGCGAGCGGCTGGCGCTGGAAGCGAAACTGGCCTCCGCCAGGGTGCAGGTGGATGAAGCCGCCATCGCCGGGCGGGAGGCGGCGCTGAAAGAGGCGGAGCGGTCGCTGGCGGAGGCCGAACAGGCGCTGGCGGAGGCCGAACAGGCGCGGGTGCGGCGGCAGGAAGAGGAGCACGCAGCGCGTGAGGCGCTGGATGCGGCGTGGGCGGCGCTGCACGAGCGCCAGCGCGCGGTGGATGCGCTGAAGGCCGAGAGCGCCGCCATCGAGGCAATGCTGGGCGCGCCGGCGGAACAAGACGCGGCGCGGCTGGTGGATGCGCTGGAGGTGGCCGCTGGCTACGAGAAGGCGCTGGCGGCGGCACTGGGAGAAGAGCTGGAGGCGGCGCTGGACGAGGAAGCCGCTGTCCACTGGCGGGCTCTGGAAGCCATCGAACTGCCGGCACTGCCGGACGAGGCGTCGCCGCTTGCCGAGCACGTGCGGGCGCCGGCGGCGCTGGCGCGGCGGCTGGCCAGCATCGGCGTGGTGGAAAACGCCTTCACCGGCCACATGCTGCAACCGGCATTGCGGCCGGGCCAGCGGCTGGTGAGCCGGGAGGGCGACCTGTGGCGCTGGGACGGCTACGTGGCGGCGGCGGAGGCGCCGACGGCGGCGGCGCGGCGGCTGGAAGCGCGCAACCGGCTGGCGGAGCTGCGCGAGCGGCTGGAGACGGCGCAGGCAGCGTTGGCCAGGGCCGAACAGGCAAAAGAGGCGGCGGAAACGGCCCTGCGCGACAAGCGGGAAGCCGTGCGCACGGCGGAGGCGGCCGAGCGCGAGGCCCAGACGCGGATGAAAACGGCACGCCGGGCGCTGGATGATGCCCGCCGGGTGCTGGAGCGCCAGCGGGCGGAACAGGAAGACGTGTTGCGGGCGCTGGCCGGACTGGAAGCCACGGACCAGCGGCTGGCCGCGGACATCGCCGCCATCGGCGAGGAGCTGGCGCAGGCGGAACGGGCACTGGCGGATCTGCCCGGCACGGACGAGCTGGAAGAACCCCTGGCGGAGAAGCGCGCGGCGCTGGAGGCGGCGCAGGAGCGGGAACGCGCGGCGCGGCTGGCGCTGGAGCGGCTGGAGCAGGCGGCGCGCGAGCACCGGCAGCGGCTGGAGCGCATCGCGCGGGAACGCGCGCAATGGCAACGCCGGGCCGAACGGGCGGATTCACATGCCGGCGAACTGACGGCGCGGAAGGAAAAACTCTCCGCCCAGCTTGCGGAGCTGCGGCAGGCGCCGGACGTCTTCTCCGAGAAGCGCGAACGGCTGCACGCCATGCTCCGGGAAGCGGAACAGGCAGCGGCGCGGGCGGGAGACGTGCTGGCCGAGGCCGAACGCAGCGTGCTGGAGCAGGAGCGCGCCTGGCGGGCGGCGGAAGAAACGCTGGCGGAGGCGAAGGCCGCCTTCGCCGGCGCGCAGGCGCGGCAGCAGGCGGCGGCGGAGAAACTGGAAGAGGCGCTGACGCAAGTGCACGAGCGGGCGCAGTGCCGTCCGGAACATCTGCTGGCGAAGACCGGTTGGACGAAGGAGGACTGCCCGGAGCGGAGCGAGCTGGAGCGGGCGCTGAACACGGCGAGGCAGGCGCGTGAGCGGCTGGGCGCGGTGAATCTGCGGGCGGAGGTGGAGCTGGAGGAAGCGCGCAACGAGCTGGAGAAGCTGAGAAGCGAGCGCGACGACGTGCAACGGGCGGTGGACAAGCTGCGCGGCGCCATTTCCAGCCTCAACCGCGAGGGCCGCAAGCGGCTGCTGGAGGCGTTCGACAAGGTGAACGAGCATTTCGCTGCGCTGTTCGCCACGCTGTTCGGCGGCGGCAAGGCGCACCTGGAGCTCATCGAGTCCGACGACCCGCTGGATGCGGGGCTGGAGATCTTCGCGCAGCCGCCGGGCAAACGCCTGCAGACGCTGTCGCTGCTCTCCGGCGGCGAGCAGACGCTCACGGCGCTGGCGCTCATCTTCGCGGTGTTCCTGGTGAACCCCTCGCCCATATGCGTGCTGGACGAGGTGGACGCTCCGCTGGACGAACACAACGTGGAGCGTTTCTGCAATCTTCTGGACGACATGCTGGAGCGGGCGCCGACGGATTTTCTGGTCATCACGCACCATCCGCTGACGATGGCGCGCATGCACCGGCTGTTCGGGGTGACCATGATGGAGCCGGGCGTTTCGCGGCTGGTGTCGGTGGATCTGGAAACCGCCGAGAAGCTGCGCGAGGCTTCCTGAAGGCCCGAAACGGGACGCGAGGCCGACATATATAGTGGCCGGCACAACCTGGCCGCGAGGGTTTTCTTCCCCACAACAATGTCATCATGTTACCACATTCATTTCATGAATCCTCCTTCCCGTCGCCATGACGCGGCTGTTTGCTGTGCAGCGTCCGGCAACGGACAAGAAGCAGAACGAAAAACAAGGAGGTACACCGGATGATGAAACGGATCCTGATGGCCGCGGGCGTGGCCGCGGCGCTGACCACGCCGGCCATGGCCGCGGATGATGCGGCGCAGGCGGCGGCCAAGGAGAACAAGACCACCTGCGAGAGCATGATCAAGCAGCTGGACGAGGTTCTCGCCAGCGGCAAGCTGGCCGATGCCGCGAAGGAAGCGGTGGAGAAGGCCAGGGCCGCCGCGGCGGAGCAGATGAAGGCCGGCGACGAGGAAGGCTGCAAGGCATCCCTCGGCAAGGCGATGGAGGCCCTGAAGGGCTAAGCGCCCTCACTCTCCCTTCCAGTGGAACGGCCGCGGCGCAAATGCCGCGGCCGTTTTTTCCGTGCCACGCATGCCGCAGATGCGGCGGCGGTGTTCAGTCGAGGTCTTCCAGCAGGGAGGCGCGAACGTTTTCCGGCACTTCCACCGCGTAGTCGTATTCCGGATGCTCCACGCCCACCTTCAGCGCAGCACCCTTCTTCAGCGCCTCCTTCATCTCCGGCGTCAGCTCGAAGCGCAGGAAATGCACCGAAGAGGTCTTGTCCCCGGTGGAGCGTTCCAGGTCCTCGTTGGCGATGGCATGGACCTTGTCGAAGCCTTCCACCTGCACCCAGATCTTCTCTTCCGCGCCCACCAGCTTCTTCAGCCATTTCAGGCGCTCTTCCGGGTCGTCCCACTCGAACATGAAGGTGGCCTTCAGGTTCGACCCGGTGGGGATGAGCGGGTTATAAACGTCCAGCTCCTCCTGAATGCCCTCGGGCTCGAAAATGCGCTCGATGCGCAGCATCTCCTGGATCTGATACTGCATGGTGAGCGAATCCTCGAAATGGATGGTGGCGTTCGGCCCGATGGGCACGATGCGGTTCTTCTTGTGGGCTATGATCTTCTTGCGGAATTCGGGGCGCTCCGCCGCGTATTCCTCCAGCGAGAAGAGGTCCTCGCGGGTGAGCGGGCCGATTTTCTTCTCGCCCTTGCGGGTCATGGTATCGGTGGTCATGGGTCTTCCTCCGGATCAATCCTCGCGCTTGTGATGTGTCGGCTTCAGCGGCCTGTCGGTGAACAGCCAGTCGCGCAGCTCCTTGTCGAAGGAGGGATCGCGGCGGCGTATCCATTCCAGGATCATGGCCGCGTGCTCCTTCTCCTCGTCCCGGTTGTGTTCCAGAATGGCCCGCAGCTCTTCATCCGTGCAGGCTTCCATGCGCTGATTGTACCAGTCCACCGCCTCCAGCTCTTCCATCAGGGAGGTGATGGCGCGGTGCAGGTCGCGCGCCTCGGCCGATAGCTCCTCCACCGGCTCGTGATATCCTTCGCTGGCCATGGTGCGTCTCCTCTTCAGATGCCATAAGCCTTGCGCAACAGGCTGATGGGATGCTCCACCGCCTTGTCGCCGGCCTTCAGGTGTTCCTCGTAAATATGCTCGATGTGGTGCCCGGCCATGGGGCAGTCGGAACCGTAATGATCGGCCTTCTGGCTCTGCACCTGACGGGCCACGGGACGGCCGATCTTCACCGCCGCGTCGTGGTGTTCCGCCTTCACCGCATAGGTGCCGTCGTGACCGGAGCAGCGCTCGACGATGCGCACTTCCGTATCCGGAATGAGCTTGAGCACATCCATGGTCTTGCGGCCAACGTTCTGCACCCGCTGATGGCAGGCGGCGTGATAGACCACCTTGCCCAGACCGGTGCGGAAATTGGTGTTCATCTTGCCCTCGCGGTGGCGCTCGTAGAGATATTCGAACGGGTCGAAGAAGGCCTGCGCCACCTTCTGCACCTGCGGATCATCGGGGAACAGCAGCGGCAGTTCCTGGCGGAACATGAGCGCGCAGGAAGGCACCGGGGCGACGAGGTCGAAGCCTTCGTCCACCAGCTGGGCCAGATAGGGCACGTTGGTTTCCTTCATACGGGCCACGGCTTCCATGTCGCCCAGTTCCATCTTGGGCATGCCGCAGCAGCTTTTGTATTCGGCCACGCGCACGACGAGACCGTTGTGCTCCAGCACCTTCACCAGGTCTTCCGCCACCTTCGGTTCGTTGTGGTTGGCATAGCAGGTGAGAAACACCGCCACCTTGCCGGTGGTGCGGCCCACCGGTTCGCCCTGCCCGTCACGACCGCGGTAGTCCTTCAGGCGCTTCGCCGCCGTCTTCGGTGCGAACGGCGGTATCCATGCCTCGTGGTTGATGGCGAAGGAGCTTTCCAACGCCTTGCGCAGCGGGTTGATGCGGTTGGCGGCGTTCACCGCCTGGGCGATGAGCGGCTTCGCAAAGAACTTGCCCATCAGGTCGGTGCTGGTGAGCAGCCTGTCGCGCAGCCTCGCGCCGTTCTTCCTGTATTTGAACGCCTTGCCCTGAAGCATCAGGTGCGGGAAGTCGATGTTCCACGGATGCGGCGGGGTGTAGGGACACTTGGTCATGAAGCACAGGTCGCAGAGGAAACATTCGTCCACGACCTTCCAGTAGTCGTTCTTGTCCACGCCGTCGATCTCCATGGTTTCCGACTCGTCCACCAGGTCGAACAGCGTGGGAAAGGCGTTGCACAGATTCACGCAGCGGCGGCATCCGTGGCAGAGATCGAAGACACGCTCCATCTCCTTGAGCAGCGCCTCTTCGTCATAGAACGACGGATCCTGCCATTTCACCGGGTGGCGTTCCGGCGCCTCGAGATTGCCTTCACGGACGCCTTCCGTGGGGGTCTTCTTCTCGCTCATGGTGCTGCTCCGTGGGTGCGTGCCAAGTTTCTGCAAGTTGGTATCATTCAAGGAATCAGGGGTGGAAAGGGCCGGTCCGCAAGCACTCGGACGCGCCTGCGGACCGGCGATTCGCGTGCCTGTGGGTGCGATGCACCCCGCCCCCGGACGGGGCGCTTCAGGCAACGACGCGATTACGCGTCAAGCTCGTCGAGCGCCTTCTGGTAGCGGTTGGCGTGCGAACGCTCGGCCTTGGCCAGCGTCTCGAACCAGTCGGCGATCTCGTCGAAGCCTTCCTCGCGGGCGGTCTTGGCCATGCCCGGGTACATGTCGGTGTACTCGTAGGTTTCGCCCGCCACGGCGGCCTTCAGGTTGTCCTTCGTGTTGCCGATGGGAAGGCCGGTGGCCGGGTCACCCACCTGCTCGAGATACTCCAGATGGCCGAAGGCGTGGCCCGTCTCGCCCTCCGCGGTGGAGCGGAACAGGGCGGCGACGTCGTTGTAGCCTTCCACGTCCGCCTGCTGGGCAAAGTAGAGGTAACGGCGGTTGGCCTCGCTCTCGCCGGCAAAGGCCGCCTTGAGGTTCTCCTCGGTCTTGGAACCCTTCAGTTCAGCCATGGTTCTTCCTCCTCGTTTCCTGTTGCTCTTCAGAATTCCGGAACATCATCCGGTGCATGTTGCGGGCGTGCCCGCCCACACCATCTCCGCGGTGGCCTGGCGGCCACCGACATCAGCGCTTGACTTAGAATAATTCCAATAATCGAGTCAAGCCGGAAATGCGTCCAGCCGGACATTTTCTCGCACTTGCTGGCGAATGAAGTCCGTGATTACTTTCCTTCACGAATCTGGGCACCGCGACGCCCGCAAACAAGGAGAACAGAGGTGGTGAAAAGCGGAAATTCTCGCCTCATGGCTGCGCTGGCCGGGCTTGTGATCATGACGAATGCGGCCATGGCCGCGCCACTGACGGAAAAGCAGCTGGAACGGGTGCGGGAGATCATAGACGAGGCCTGTGTCTTCTGCCATGGCGAGAAGGGAGAGGCCTCCAACCCCATCTACCCGCGGCTGGCGGCGCAGAACAGGGAATACATGGCCCGGCAGCTGCGCCTGTTCCGCTCCGGCGAGCGCAAGAGCGACATCATGAACGAACAGGCCGGCGACCTGACGGACGAGGAAATAGAGGCGCTGGCCACCTATTTCGCTGCCCAGCCACCGCTTGGCCACAAGCTGGCGGAAGACGAGTGGGAGCGGCAGCTGTGGGAGGTGGGGCGCTATGTCTATCGCTACGGCGACCCGTTCGAGAACATTCCGCCATGCATGACTTGCCATGGCAAGGACGCGCGCGGCAGCAAGACCCTGCCGCGGCTGGCAGGACAGCACCGCAAATACATCGTGAACCAGCTGCAGGCATTCAAGACCGGCAAGCGGCAAACGGACAACGCCATGATGCGTTCCATCGCCAAGAATCTTTCAAGGCTGGCCATGGAGGGCGTGGCGCTTTACCTGAGCACGCTGGAGCCGGAAGGCGGCAGCCGGTGAAGACCGGACATCGCGCAAGTCGCGGGGGGAGCGAGGCGAGAGCCGGCAAAGGCGGGAAGAAGATCATGAGAGACAGGATCAGGGGCACGAGCGTCGTGCTTTTCGCCGGCATCCTGCTGGCCGGGGCGATGGCGGGCGCGGCGGTTGCCGCGGAAGACGCAGCGCCGGTGCTCGAGGGCCGACCGAAACAGATCGTGGAAGAGCGTTGCAAGCTGTGTCATGGCTTCAACGGAGAGGCCTCCAACGCCATCTACCCGCGGCTGGCAGCGCAGAACAGGGAATATCTGGAGAGGCAGCTGCGCCTGTTCCGGTCGGGTGCGCGCAAGAGCGATATCATGAACGAACAGGCGGCGAAGCTGACCGACCAGGACATCAAGGTGCTGGCGGCCTGGTTTTCCGCCCAGCCTCCGCTTTCTCACCGCGTGCCGCGCACGCCCAAGAAGCAGCTGCTGCTGAAGATGGGCGAATACTATTTCCGCTACGGTGACCGGTTCACCGACATTCCCGCCTGCCGCGAATGCCACGGCGAAGACGCGCGCGGCAGCGCCACCCTGCCGCGGCTGGCCGGGCAGCACCGCAAATACATCGTGAACCAGTTGCAGGCATTCAAGTCCGGCGAGCGCAAGACGGACGACGCCATCATGCAGCACATCGCCAAGAACCTGCCGCGGCTGGCCATGGAGAGCGTGGCGCTCTACCTGAGCACGCTGAAGCCGGAAAGTGGCGGCAGGGCGGGCGCGGCGCAGTGAGGCCGGCTCCCTCAGCGCCAGAAAGAAGGCTGCAACACCACCAGCACGGTGAAGAACTCCAGACGCCCCAGCAGCATGGCGATGGAGAGCAGCACCTTGGCGGCCTCCGGCATGGCGGCGAAGGTGCCCGACGGACCGATCATCTCGCCCAGCCCCGGGCCGACATTGGCCACCGCCGTGACGGTGGCTGAAATGGCGGTGACGAAATCCACACCGGTGAGCGCCACCAGAATCGTCATGACGCCCACGGTCATGAACAGCACGGAGACATAGGCGAACACGGCCATGGCGATGTCTTGCGTGACGGTGCGGCCCTCATAGACCATGCTCACCACGCGGTGGGGAGTCATGAGCCTTTTCACGTAGGCGCCGATGGACATGGCCATGACCTGGATGCGGAAGATCTTCATGCCGCCGGCGGTGGAGCCGGTGCAGCCACCCACGAACATGAGCAGGAAGAACGCGGCGACGGAAAAGAAGCCCCATGTAGTGTAATCCACCGTGGCGTAGCCAGTGGTGGTGACGATGCTCACCACGTTGAAAGCGACCTCGCGCAGGGCCTGTTCCGGCGGCGTGGACTGCGCCAGGATGCGCCAGAGAACAAGCAGCAGGATGCTCAGCGCAACGATGTTCAGGAAGCCGATGACCTGAGCGTTCTTCAACAGGGATGGCCGCCGTTCCCTCGCCAGCCGCACATACAGCACCAGCGGCAGGGAGCCGGCGATCATGAAGACGATGGCGATCCAGTGCAGCAGCGGGCTGGTGAAATAGCCGAACGAGGCGTCATGGGTGGAAAAGCCGCCGGTGGCGACGGTGGTCATGGCGTGATTCACCGCATCGAAGGTGCGCATGCCGGCCAGCTTGTAGGCCACGGCGCAGGCGGTGGTGAGGGTGAGATAGGCCAACGCCAGAAATCCGATGAACTGCCGCGCGTGCGGCACGATCTTGTCGGAGCGGTCGGAGCTTTCCGTCTGGAACAGCTGCATGCCGCCCACCTTCAGGAACGGCAGCATGATGAGCGCCATGACGACGATGCCCAGACCGCCGATCCACTGGGTGAGCGAGCGCCACAGCAACAAGCCCTCGGGCAGGCCGTCCAACCCGGTGAAGACGGTGGCGCCGGTGGTGGTCAGGCCGGAAACGGCCTCGAACCATGCATCCACGAACGACAGCGGCTTTTCCATGAACATGTAGGGGATGGCGGCGAAGAAGGACAGGGTGAGCCAGCTGGCGACGGTGAGCACGAAGCCCTCCTTCAGCCGCACCCTTTCCGACCAGGCATCACGCGAGACGAGCACCATCATCAGGCCGATGAAGCCGGTGATGATGGCGGAGCCGGCGAAGACCTCCCAGTCGGTGTTGTTCATCACCAGGTCGGCCAGCATGGGCGGGATCATGAACAGGGTGAGCACCAGCATGAGCATGCCGACTACGAACATGATGCGGTAGGGATCGATGACGCCACCGCGGCCGGGGATGCGGCGTTCTCCGGAGGCGGTTGCGGGAATGACCTGATGAGGCGTCGGCATGTGTGGGTGGCCCCGTTCGCAATCCTGCCGGCCGTTCCCCTTGCTTGGCCGGCCTTCCGCCTATAACAGGAAACGCCGCCCCCCGGAAGGAGGGCGGCTTTTGCATCCCTTCCATCATCGGGGCCTATTTGCGCTTCAGGGTAAGCCCGGCGATGCCGGCGGCAAGGCTGGCTCCCGTCTGCCCCTGCACGCTGACCGGCTGCAAGACGATGCTCTTTTCGAACCCGCCGATGAGGGCATTGGCACCCACTCCGGCGCCCAGCGTGGCCTCCGCGGAAGCACCGGCATAGGTGCCTTCCAGATTGTCACGCTGCCCCCTTTTGCCCGTGGAGAACACGACCCAGGCCAGCTTGCCGCCGGTGGTGAACCCGAGATCCAGGCCCACGCGCGTGATGCGCCCCTCATAGCGCACACGTTTGCCGGACTTGCCGTGATAGACGCAGTCCAGCCGCTTGCTGGAGAAAAGGATCAACCCCGCCCCACCGGAAATGGTGCACTCCAGCGTGCCGAGCTTCACCAGGGCCTTCGCCTGTGCGGCCGCGGCGGAAAAGGACAATATCGCCCCGCAAAGCACCATGGCGCACCAACCACGCCCCGAGAAGCCTGTCTTTCCGTTCATGGCCGAGACTCCCTTGCTTCCATCGACAGCCCCCGGCCCGTGTCTCTCAATATGACCCAGGGCAGCGGACTGGTGAAGCCCCATCCTTGCGGCCTTTCGGAAAGGTGCTCAGCGCAGGCTGGCGCAGAAGCGCTGGATGCGGGTGCAGGCCTCCTTCAGTGCTTCCGTCGAGGTGGCGTAGGAGACGCGGAAATTGGGCGAGGTGCCGAAGGCCGCGCCGTGCACGGCGGCCACGCCTTCCGCCTCCAGCAGCGCGGTGACGAAATCCTCGTCCGTCTCGATGACCTTGCCATCGGGTGTGCTCTTGCCGATGACGCCGGCGATGGACGGATAGACGTAGAAGGCGCCCTCCGGCTTGTGGCAGGTGATGCCTTCCGCGGCATTTAGCATGTCCACCACCAGGTCGCGGCGCTGCTGGTACACCTTGCGCGCCTCCTCGATGAAGTCCTGCGGGCCGTTGAGCGCCTCCACCGCCGCCCATTGCGAGATGGAGCACGGGTTCGACGTGCTCTGCGACTGCAGCTTGGCCATGGCGCGCACCAGCTGCTCCGGCCCGCCGGCGTAGCCGATGCGCCAGCCGGTCATGGCGTAGGCCTTGGACACGCCGTTGACCGTGAGCGTGCGGCCGTACAGCGCCGGCTCCACCTGCGCCGGGGTGGCGAAGACGAAGTCGTCATAGACCAGGTGCTCGTACATGTCGTCGGACATGATCCAGACGTGCTCGTGGCGCTTGAGCACGTCGGTGAGCGCCTTCAGCTCATCCGCCGAATAGGCGGCGCCGGAGGGGTTGGACGGCGAGTTGAAGATGAGCCACTTGGTCTTCTCCGTGATGGCCGCCTCCAGCGCTTCAGGCGTCATCTTGTAATTGTCTTCCGCACGGGTCTGCACGATGACCGGTTCGCCGCCGGCCAGCAGCACCATGTCCGGATAGCTCACCCAGTAGGGCGCGGGGATGATGACCTCGTCCCCCGGATTGATGGTGGCCATGAGGGCATTGTAGAGCACCTGCTTGCCGCCGGTGGAAACGATGATCTGCGAGGGGGCGTATTCCAGCCCGTTGTCGCGCCTGAACTTGGCCGCGATGGCTTCCTTCAGCTCCGGAATGCCGTCCACGGCGGTGTATTTCGTCTCGCCGCGCTCAATCGCCGCGATGGCCGCCTTCTTGATGTTGTCCGGCGTGTCGAAGTCCGGCTCGCCGGCGGAAAGGGAGATGATGTCGCGCCCCTGCGCCTTCAGCTCCCGCGCCTTCTGCGACACGGCCAGCGTTGCGGATGGCTTGATACGCCCCAGCGATTCGGAAAGGAAACCCATGATGCCTTATCCCCTCGGATGCATGTGGTGGAAGGTGTTTCGCCGGGGCTGATAAAGCATACCGGCGCGGGCGCGGGCAAGGGCGGGAAAGCGAACGGAGCGCCCATGCCCGGGCGCCCCGTGGGAAAGGTTGTGAAGCCGCCGGTGCTCAGAGATGTTCAAGCACGTTTTCGGCGGAGGAGACGGTCATTTTCGACGGATCCGGCTCCACGAAGATCTCCTCCACCACGCCGTCATTGACGATCATGGCGAAGCGCTGCGAGCGCGTGCCGAGGCCGATGCCAGAGCCGTCCAGTTCCAGCCCCAGCGCCTTCGTGAACTCGGCATTGCCGTCGGAAAGGCAGGCAAGTTTGCCCGCCGCGCCCGTGGCCTCGGCTTCCGCCGCCAGCACGAACGGGTCGTTGACGGCCATGCACACCACCTCGTCCACGCCTTTTTCCTTCAGCTTCTCCGCGTTGGAAACATAGGAGGGGATGTGCCGGGCATGGCAGGTGGGCGTGAAGGCGCCGGGAATGGCGAACAGCACCACCTTTCTGCTGGCGAAGAAATCGGTGGTCTTCACCGGCTCCGGGCCGTTCTCGCCCATGATGAACACGGTGGCGTCCGGAATCCTGTCCCCCTTGGCGATGGGCATGGTCGCTTCCTCCCTTGCAGGTTATCGTCCTGCAAGAAACGTTAGGGGAGCGCGGCGGTGCGCTCAACGGCCTTCTCACCGCGCAGGATGGTGAGGCGCAACCGCGCCCGCCGGAAGTCCTTCTCTTCCGCCAGCCCCATGACTGGGACGCGATAGACCACCACACCTCCTCTCTCGCCCATCTTTCGCGGCCTGCCGAAAATGGCCAGCTCCACGCCCTCCACCAGGATGTCGGACACAACGCCCGCATCCGGCCCGGAAAGCGCCACCTCCAGCGCCATCCCGTCCGTGGTCTTCACAAGTCGAGCGCCTTCCACCGCCACCCCGCCATCATCGGCCAGCGGTGTCTTGCGCAGCCACCGTTCTATGACGGCACGGGCGGGTGTGGATTCCATCTCGGGCGGGAGGATAATGGAAGTTCTCGCCTGCACCGGAACGCACATGTCGCCACAGATGCCGTAGTCCATCTTCAGGCGGAGCACGACGGAGCGGGCCGGGTCTTTCGGCGCGATGAGCAGCGGAAAGGCCACTTCGTTCGCGTACCCGATGGTTTCGCCCGTGACGGGACTGGAATAGCGCTTCGGCGCCGGCCAGAGCACTCGCACGTTCTCGACGTTCTCCGAGGCGGAAAAATCAAACCGCGGTGGCAGACCGCCCTCGCCCGGCACGCGCCAGTAGGTCTTCCAGCCCGGCGCCAGGCGTATCGCCACCGCGGCCAACCGCCGTTTCTGCAGCCAGCCGCCATCGATGAGCGTCACATCGGAGGCACGCGCGATTTCGCTTTCCGCCCGCAATGGCGCCATGAACAGAACGGTCGCCAGCAACAGGGCCACCAGACCGGACAGAAGATGCATCGCTCGCCTCTTTTCCATGTTGTCCTTCCTGCCGGCAAGATAACGCAGGCGCGTTTTTGTCCGCTTCACGTTTGCGCCATTTCGGCGTGAAGACGCGCGGGCGCAAGGAAAAAAGCGCCCCGAGGCCATGACATCGGCATGATTGCGCCCCATAATGTATCCGGAAAGATGGGCTTTTTCATGCACGGACAATCCGCATGAACAGCGTTCGCTATCTGGAGGGACAATTCCTCATCGCCATGCCGGCCATTGGCGATCCGCGCTTCGAGCGCACGGTCATCTATCTGTGCGCGCACACGGACGAAGGCGCCATGGGGCTGATAATCAACAAGCCGATGGAGGAATTGCAGCTGGGCGACCTGCTCTACCGGCTGGGCCTGTTGCCGCCGGAGGAGACGAACAGCATCCACCTGCCACACGAGACATATCGGCTGCCGGTATTCACCGGCGGCCCGGTGGAACCCGGGCGCGGCTTCGTGCTGCATTCGCTGGATTATCTGCTGCCGGAGGGCACGCTGGAGGTGAGCGGCAAGGTGGGACTGACGGCCTCGCTGGACATATTGCACGATCTCGTGCAGGGGCGTGGTCCACAGCGGCTGCTTCTGGCCCTGGGGTACGCCGGCTGGGCGCCGGGACAGCTGGAAGCGGAACTGGCGCAAAATGCCTGGCTGACCTGCCCGGCGGACATGGAAATCATCTTCACCCTGCCGCCGGAAGAGCGTTACGCGGCGGCGCTGATGAAGATCGGCATCGACCCGGGCAGCCTTTCTTCCGCCGCAGGACACGCCTGAGCGAAAAACCGGGATGCAGGAGAAAAGGCCGCGCCCGCGGGTTGGCGAACGCGGCTGAATTCATCCGTCAGACACGGGCTCACTTGCCCGAACGACGGCCAAGCCCCATGTCCCTGGCCAATCTGGAGCGGGCCTCGCGGTAATTTTTCGCCACCATCGGATAATCCGCCGGCAGCCCCCATTTCGCGCGGTATTCCTCCGGCGAGAGGTTGTGCCTGCTCTTGAGGTGCCGGCGCAGAGACTTGAACTTACCGCCACACTCCAGACAGACGATATGATCATCGGTCACCGAACGGCGAACGGGCACCGCCGGCTTGAGCTCTTCCACCGGCTGTTCCACAGCGCCGCCATTGCCCACGGCCTCCGCCAGGGCGCCATAGACATCCTTGATGAGCACCGGCAATTCGTTGGAAGGCACGGCATTGTTGCCGACGTAGGCGGCCACGATCTCCGCGGCCAATTCCACCAGCTCCACCGCCATGCCGTTGTCTTCCTGAGCCATCAGGCCTTCTTCAGTCATGCTCTCAATTCTCCTTCAATCGCGCCCACCGGGAATGGACGATCCATTCATATTCCCTTTTTTCTCCTTGGACACGCAAGCCGATACAGACATTGGCATACTCATGGCAAACTGAATGCTTTCATGTATTCTGCCCCAAACAAAAAAGTCAAGAAACAATTTTCAGACTTTTTCACCATGACCATAATCAATTGTCACAACAGGCCATAACTGCTGCGTGCGGATGCATGGGAACACTCTTTATTTCTCATGTTTTCGCGGAAAAATTGTTCCAAAGCGTGAAAAGTCCTGATTACGCGTGCCCAGAGCACCCGCAAAATCACGCAACACGGCGAGAAAATGGCCTTTTCCAGGGGCAAATATGGCGATTCGGATCGGCCTCAGAGCAGCCTGCCGGCTGCACTCCACCACCGGGGCCGATGCCGCCGCAGCACGCGACGGGCGCGCTCCGCCTCATTCCTATTCGCGAACAGTGCCAGGCAGGTGGCGCCAGAACCAGACATGCGCGCCAACCGCACTCCGGGCAGGCGGGATAGCACCTCGATGCATTCATCAATGGCCGGCGCCAGGGTCATGGCGGGCTGCTCGAGATCGTTGTGCAAGCCGCACAGAAAATCGATGAACGCCGCCGGTTCCGATGCGGATGGTGCTGGTGACAGGCCGGCCGCCCGCATCGCGCCCGCCCGGGCACGCGCGGCGCCGAGCCGCCGGAAGACCTCCGCCGTCGGCACTTCCACGCCGGGGTTGGCCAGAAGAACCGCGACACCAGGTGGCAGACGCAGCGGCTCCAGCCGTTCGCCGACGCCACGCATGCGCGCCGCACGGCCACGCAGGCAAACGGGAACGTCGGCTCCCAGCGCCAGCGCCACCCGGTGCAGCTCCCGTTGCGACAGGCTCACCCGGAACAGGCGGCACATGGCGCGCATGACGGCGGCGGCATCGGCCGAACCACCACCGATACCGGCTGCCGCGGGCAAATGTTTCTCGAGCGTGATGCGCACTGGCGCGAACAGGTCCGGCCGGCGCCGGTGCAGGGCACGGGCGGCGCGCAGAGCCAGATTCGAATCGTCGGTGGGAATAGCGTCGGCCCGCGGCCCCGTCACCCGCAGCGAAAACGCCTCCGCCGGAGCCAGGCGCAGCTCATCCGCCGCTTCCGGCACGAAGGCCACGAGACTGTCCAATTCGTGAAAGCCGTCCACGCGCCGGCGCAACACGCGCAACGCCAGATTCACCTTGGCCGGGGCGTGTTCCCGGATTTCTGCCGTATCTGCCTGCATCCTCGTGGCCTTTCACGCGTTCATGGCCGGTTCGGGCTGGCCAGATATGCCCCGGATAAGCTAGATTGCGCAACAATGCGGGCGGATGATTCGCCGGGGGATCCGAACAGGCCCGGACAATGCGCTGGATACGACAAATCACGTTCGTCATTCTGCCGCTGCTGCTGGCGCTGGCGGCGCCGGTGCTCATTTTGTGGGCATGGGGCAACAACTGGCCACTGCTGCCGGCACTGCTGTCGGGAATCATGTTCCTAGCCGCCGCCATGGTGGTGCATTTGTCCGGGCAATTGAGCCATTCCCACGCGGACGAAAACCAGGAGGCCATCTGGCGCGAGCTGCATGCCCTGCGGCACAAGGTGGACGCGCTGGCAGAACAGGCAACGTGGGAACACGATTCCCCCGGTGAGGCAGAAACGCTCCGGGACGGAGAGATGGCCGATGGCGGCGACGAGGGCGCCGGCACGACACGACGCGTGCCAGCGGCGGTGGACGGCGTGACGAAGGAAAGGCCGCAGGAGAACGCGCCTTCTGCCCCCGCCATCAACGCCACGCATGCCGAGCTGCAGGGCTACCAGCTGTTCATGGAGCCGGTAGTGGACATCACCAGCGGACGCACCGCGCTGTATCGTGCGCATGCCGCCCTGCCGGCGGATGGCGGGCGCGTCTATCTGGGCCGGAATGCGCAGTTGCGCGCACGCACGCTGGGCCGGGCTGCGGCGCTGCAGGCGCGCACGCTTGACGGCTGCCTGACCTTCGCCCATCGGCTGCGGACGCGCGGTGCGGAGCTGGGCGTTGTCTGCCCGCTGGACGTGGCCGTTCTGGCGCAGGACGACGCGGCCGAGCGGCTGTTGTGGCTGCTGGGCGCCTCGCGGCAGGCCGAAGAGGTGGCGCGGACGATCTATTTCGCCATTCCCTTCAACGACCTCGCCACCAGCAGCAGGGAGGCGCGCATGCATCTGATGATGCTGGCGCAATCCGTGGCCGGATTCATTCTGGATCATGAAGGCGTGCTCTCGCCGGATGCGCCGCTGCCCCTGCCTCTGCCGGTTCGGCACGTGGACATTCCGGGGCGGGCACTGGCATTGGCGGGCGGGCTTTCCGACATGGGGGCGCTGGCGGCGCGATATCACGAAAGAGGATGGCAAATCATCGCCAGCGACATTTCG
>JALUAB010000053.1 GCA_027051195.1 Hyphomicrobiales bacterium | reverse complement strand
CTTCGCCATATTGCTGGCGGGCGAACTCGTGCCCACCGAACGGTTGCGGCGGCAGGTGGCGGGCGCGCGGGTGATCGCCGCCGATGCCGGCCTGCGCCATGCGGCGATGCTGGGCGTGGAGCCGGAGCTGGTGGTGGGAGACTTCGATTCCGTGCCGGCGGAGGTGCGCGCGGCGTTCGCCCACGTGCCGGCGGAGGCGCACCCGGTGGAGAAGGATTTCACCGATGGCGCGCTGGCGGTGGAGCGGGCATTGGAGCGCGGGGCGAGGCGGCTCCTTCTGCTGGGAGCGTTCGGCGGGCGCAGCGATCATGCCGTGATGCACCTGTTGCAGCTGGCCGATCTGGCGCGGCGCGGCATCGCGGCGGTGGCGACGTCCGGCATCGAGGAGGCGCACGGGCTGGCGGCGGGAGAATTCAGCGTCGAGCTGCCGCGGGAAACGCCGTTCTCGCTGCTGGCGCTCACCGACATGGCGGATGTGCATCTCTCCGGCGCGCGCTGGCCACTGAAGGGAGATGCGCTGCGACTGGGCGACACGCGCCCCATGTCCAATGTGGCGGAAGGGCCGCTGAAGGGGCGCATCGGCTCCGGTCTGGGCGTTCTGCTCGCACGGATCATCACGCGGGATTGACGGGGAATGGTGGAGCCGAGGGGAGTCGAACCCCTGACCTCAGCAGTGCGATTGCTGCGCTCTACCAACTGAGCTACGGCCCCACGCCGCGTCGCGCCGTGTCGTTGCACGGCACGCCGTTCACTTAAGGCCTGCCCGGGACGGTGTCAAGCATCGCGCTGCGCGGAGCGTTGCGATCCGCCACCTTGCGCGACCGACGCGCGGGGGTTACATCTGGGGCCGCAAGCGGGATCACGCAATCCGCAAACATGGGTGAACGACCGTGCAGAATCCCTTTCTCTGGCTCATCCTGACCGTGCTCGACATCTATCTGTGGATCATCATCATCTGGGTGGTGGCGAGCTGGCTGGTGGCCTTCAATATCATCAATCCGCACAACCAGATCGTGCGCACCATCCTGATGGCGCTGGCGCGGCTCACCGACCCGGTGATGCGGCCGCTCAGAAAGATCCTGCCGGATCTCGGCGGTATCGATCTCTCGCCCATGGTGGCCATTCTGGGCATCATCTTCCTGCAGCGATTCATCGTCTGGCTCTATTTCAACTATCTGGCGTGAACCGATGCATGCCTCTCCGGACAATGCGGAAGCACCCTGGAAGCGCTCGCGGGAAGGGGTGCGCCTGCTGGTGCGCGCCACGCCGGGAGCTCGGCGCGCGGGGCTGGCCGGGGTGGTGGAAACGGCGGAAGGCCCGGCGCTGGCGGTGAAGATTACGGAAGCGGCGGAAAAGGGGCGCGCCAACAGGGCCATCGTTGCGCTGCTGGCCAAGGCGCTGGGGGTGCCGAAATCGGCGATAGAGCTCAAGCGCGGAGACACGGCCCGGCTGAAGCTCTTCGTCATTCACGCGGATGCGGATATGCTGCTGGGCAAGCTGGGGGATGCAAGGCGGGGGTGAAAAGGCATGAGCGAGGCGCGCATCATCGACGGCAAGGCGCTGGCGGCCAGCGTGCAGGAAAGGGTGGCGGCGGCGGTGAGCGAGCTGCGTATGAAGCACAGCTTCGTTCCGGGGTTGGCGGTGGTGCTGGTGGGAGATGACCCGGCCTCGCGCGTGTATGTGCGCAACAAGGGCAGGCGCACCACGGAAGCCGGCATGAAGTCGTTCGAATACCTGCTGCCGGCGGACACGACGGAAAAGGCGCTGTTGGATCGCATCCGCCTGCTCAACGAATCGCCGGAGGTGCACGGCATCCTGGTGCAGCTGCCGCTGCCGGGGCAGATCGACCCGGCGCGGGTCATCGACGCCATCGACCCGGACAAGGACGTGGACGGCTTTCACGTCATCAACGCCGGGCGGCTGGCGGTGGGGCGGCCGGGGCTGGTGCCGTGCACGCCGCTGGGGTGCGTGCTGCTGGCGAAACAGGCGCGGGAGGATCTGAGCGGGCTGGAGGCGGTCATCATCGGGCGCTCGAACATCGTCGGCAAGCCGCTGGCGCAGCTGCTGCTGCGGGAGAACTGCACCGTCACCATCGCCCATTCCCGCACCCGCGACCTGCCGGAGGTGGCGCGCCGCGCCGATGTGCTGGTGGCCGCGGTGGGGCGGCCGGAGCTGGTGCGCGGGGAGTGGATAAAGGCCGGGGCCATCGTCATCGACGTGGGCATAAACCGGGTGCGGCGCGAGGATGGCAAGGCGCGACTGGTAGGCGATGTGGCGTTCGATGAGGCGACGGCGGTGGCCGGAGCCATAACACCGGTGCCCGGCGGCGTGGGGCCCATGACCATCGCCATGCTGCTGGCAAACACCGTGAAGGCCGCCTGCCTGCAAAGGGGTGTGCCCTTGCCGCGCATGCTGGAGGGACTTTGAGGCGGACAATGGGCCGTGCATGGCTGCCTTGCGCGCGCTGTGCGCGCATTGACAGGCAGGCGAGGGCATGGTTGTTGCCAGCGCCCGGGGGGCGAACCTGATTTGCAGGGATGACGGGAGCATGAGCACTTCGGAAGGCGGGAAACCGCCACCCGCAATCACCGATCCGCAAACGGATGCGCTGCGCCTGCTGGCGCTGGAGCTGGCGGAAGCGAACGTGCCCGCGCCCGCGCGCCGCGTGCTGGATGCGGCGGCGCCCGTCGCATCCCTTCTTTTCGGCCACCATCTCGTGCACGACGTGCAGGAGCCGGACTGGCCGGATCGCGACCGGTTCGTGGCTTCCGGCGTGTTTCAGCCGCTCCTGTGTGCCTTGCGCTATCTGCTGGGGAGCGATGCCGCCACCGGCAATGGCGAGAGGAACGGTAACGGCGGGAACGGAGCTACCACGGAGGCCGGCGAAGAGGGTGAAGCACCACCGCCGCAGAGCGTGGACGCAGCCCTGTGCAGGCCGGGCACGCAGGGGCTGGACCTGCCGCTGCAAATGCCGGGGCACGCACTTGCCGCCGCCGTCGGCCTGGCGCTGGGAGCACGCCTGCTGCGCGAGGAATTCGGGGCGGAGGTGATGGACCACGCCACCTGGGTGCTGCTGGACGATACCGAGGTGGAACCCGGCATCGCGCAGGAGGCCATCGCCGTGGCGCCGCAACTGCGGCCGCACCGGCTGGTGGCGCTGCACGTAACGCCGTTGCGCAAGGAAGAAGATGCCGGGACGCGGTTGTTGCGCTGTCCCAACCACCTGGCGCGCTTCGCCGCCGCCGGCTGGCACGTGCAGCAGGTGCGGGCGGATGATCCGGATGGTATCGCCGAGGCGTTGCGGCTGGCGCAGGAACAGGGCGTGGCCTCCGAGGAGGAGCGGCGGCCGGCCTATATCGCGCTGGAATACGATGCCGGACTGGAGGCACCGGAGGCGGCGGCCCTGCGCCGGGCGCTGGACTGGCCGGAACCGGTGACCGGCAAGGTGCCAGGCGAGGTGCGGGACGACTGGCGCCTGGCCAGCCTGCGTGCGCGCAAGGCCCGCAAGCAGTGGCTGGAGCGGCTGGAGCAGCTGCCGGCGGCAGAACGCGCGGCCTTCCAGCGGCGCCTGGGGCAGGCTCCGGTGGAGGACTTTCGCGCCGCCATGCGCGGCATGCGCGAGGTGCTGGCGGAAAAGGCCGGCGCATGGGATCTGCAGGCGCTGGCCATGGCCCTGTTGGCCAGGGGCTGCGCGTTGCTCCCCGGCTGTCTGCCGCTGGCCGCGGCACACGGGATATTGCCCCCGCCGGCAACGTCGCTGCCCGGAGACGAGGAACGGCGGGAGGACGCGCCGGAAGCGCAGGCCACGCACGACCGGGCGGCGGCGCTGTTGGACCTGGGGCGGCGGCCGGCGGCGATGGTGGCGCTGCTGGCGGGGCTTTCCGCGCATGGCGGATTTCGCCCGGTGGGCATTCTGCACCGGCACCAGGTGGCCTACGCTCTCGGCTTTCTGCACGAGGCCGCGCGCGTGGGCCTGCCGATGGCGCTGATGGTGCTGGAGGATGATGCCTGCCGGCCGGCGCCTTCCGCCTGCGCCACGGAAATGCCGGGATGCCTGTTTCCGGCCGATGCCGTGGAGCTGGTGGAATGCTGGCAGCTGTGCATGCAGCAGCCCGAAAGGCCGTTGATGCTGTTCGTTCCCGCCGGAGAACGCCAGACGCTGCGGACGGTGCCGGAGAAGGCCAATCTGTGCGCTCTTGGCGGTTATGAGCTGTTCGGCGGCGAGGCGGAATCGCTGGCCGTGATCTATGCCCGCGGGCGCGCCCTTCACGGCGTCATGGCGGCGGCGGAGCGGCTGGCGGCGGAAGGCATGTCTGTGCGGGTGGTGTCCGTGCCGGCGGCACACCGCCTGGCGCGGC
The DNA here is from genome assembly GCA_027051195.1 of Hyphomicrobiales bacterium. GTDB lineage: Bacteria > Pseudomonadota > Alphaproteobacteria > Rhizobiales > Aestuariivirgaceae > Thermopetrobacter. Next base: position 612 of record JALUAB010000053.1, on the reverse strand, counting down.
AGGACGAGGCGCATCGCATGCGGATACTGGGTGAGGAGGACTTGCGGCTGGCGGTGACGGAAACGTCGGCGGCTTCCCTCGCGGCGCTGGTGGCGGGAGAAGGCGCCTTCATTGCGGCCTGTGACGCTGCCGGGCGACCGGTGGACGATGCGGCGCTGGCCGATGCGGTCGTGCTGCGTGTGCGCGAGGCGTTGCGGCCGGATGCGTCGGGAGAGGGCGCGGCGGAGCCCGCTTCCGGAGCGGAGGAGGAGGGCTGATGTCGGCCGCGGCGGCAGCGGTGGCGGAGCTGTTCCTCGTGCTGCCGGCAGAGCTGCCCGCGCCGACGGTGGCCGCATGCTTGCCGGCGCTGGCGGAAAATGCGCCGGTGGCCTCGCTGCTGCTGCCATCGTCGGTGGCGGTGACGACCGATGGTGGCGAACTTACGGCGCTGGCGCGGGAACTGGAGCTGGCGGTGCTGGTGGCGGACGATGCACGGGCGGCGCGGTCGCTGGGTGCGGACGGCGTGCATCTGCGGCAGGCGACGTCGGCGGACGTGCGGCGGCTGCGCAAGGCCGTGCCGGCGGAATTCGTCATAGGTGCCTGCTGCCCCACGCGGCGGCATGCCGCCATGGA
>JALUAB010000052.1 GCA_027051195.1 Hyphomicrobiales bacterium | reverse complement strand
GCGTGGATGCCAGCGGCATTTTCGCGAAATATCGCTGGCTTTTCGCCCGCAGGGAATAGCCGAAGCTATTTCCAAGGGTGAAAAGCCAGCGAGATGAAGCGAAAATGTCGCCCGAAGGGTCTGGCGCCGCGCAATTTATGGGCCCTGAGCCTAGCCTGGCCGGGGCGCGGAGTGGTTCGCGCCGGCCATCCCTCATGCCCGGGTTGTCGCGATACCCTGCCTGCGCCCTCTCACCGGCACTGACGCAGCATGTTGGCCATGCGGGCGATGGTCTTCTGATAGACCGTGGCCCGGTTCCAGTCCTTGATGACGCGGTAATTCGGCTCTCCCGGATTCCAGCCGGCGCCCGGACGCCAGCCGTGCGCGCGCAGGAAGTTCGCCGTGCTGGCCAGCACGTCCGGCACCGACCGAACGAGATCGCGCCGCCCGTTGCCATCGAAGTCCACCGCGTATTGCAGGTATTTGGAAGCGAGGAACTGCGTCTGACCGATCTCCCCGGCCCACGCCCCGCGCATCTGCCGCGGGCTCATGTCGCCCCGCGCCACGATCCGCAACGCGCTCATCAGCTCATTGCGGAAGAAATCGGCCCGCCGGCAGTCGTAGGCCAGCGTCGCCAGGGAGCGGAACACGGACATCTTGCCGGAATTGCGGCCATACCCTGTCTCCAGCCCCCAGATGGCGGTAATGACCTCCCGCGGCACGCCATAACGACGCTCGATGGCCCTGAAGGTGCGGTCATGCCTCTTCATCAGCCGGCAGCCCTTGCGGATTAGCGCATTGTTCACCCTGAGGCGCCAAAATCGGTCGAAGGTGAGTTTGAAGGACTTCTGGTTGCGGTCCAGCTTGATGACGTAGTTGCTGTATTGCACGCCGCCCAGCGCGCTTTCCACCGCGCGCCGGGGAATGCCCTGCGCCACCGCCTGCTGCTTGAAGCGTGCCAGCCACTGCTGAAAGCCCGCACCGGTATTGCCGCAGTCCCGCGCCGCTTCCGCCATGCCCGCGCCCGCCGCCAGCATCACGCCGCCCAGCAACATCGCCCCCAGTTTACGCATGAATCCGCTCCTTTCCCTTGCGATTTGGCCTGTGCGCCAAAGGCGCACGATTCGTCCCGGAGCATAGCGGAATTTGCGGCGATTTCGGGGAAGCCCGTCGCTTCGGCGCTGAAGTGACGTCAATAAAAGAGGGAGGAAACGGAGCGCTCTTCCGCCGTGCGCCGCACCGCCTCCCCCAGCAGCTCGGCCACGGAGATGACGCGGATGTTGCGCGCCACCCGCACCGCCTCCGTAGGCTGGATGGAATCGGTGATCACCAGCTCCTTCAGCGGCGATGCGGCGATTCTGGCCACCGCCCCGCCGGAAAGCACGCCGTGGGAGATGTAGGCGGAAACCTCCTCCGCCCCCTGTTCCAGCAACGCCTCCGCCGCGTTGCACAGCGTGCCTCCGGAATCCACGATGTCGTCCACCAGCACGCAGGAATATCCCTTCACGTCGCCGATGATGTTCATCACTTCCGATTCACCGGGCCGTTCGCGCCGCTTGTCCACGATGGCCAGCGGCGCGCCAATGCGCTTGGCCAGCGCGCGCGCCCGCACCACGCCGCCCACGTCCGGCGACACCACCATGATGTTCTCCAGGTCGTAATGGCGCTTCAGATCCTGCACCATCACCGGTGCCGCGTAGAGATTGTCCACCGGAATGTCGAAGAAGCCCTGGATCTGCCCGGCATGCAGGTCGATGGTCAGCACCCTGTCGGCGCCGGCGCGCTCTATCATGTTGGCCACCAGCTTGGCCGTGATGGGTGTGCGCGGCCCCGGCTTCCTGTCCTGCCGGGCGTAACCGAAATAGGGCACCACCGCCGTGATGCGCCGGGCCGAGGCGCGCCGGGCGGCATCGACGATGATCAGGAGTTCCATCAGGTGATCGTTGGTGGGAAAGGACGTGGGCTGGACGATGAACACGTCCTCGCCGCGCACGTTCTCCTGGATCTCAACGAAGATTTCCATGTCCGCGAAGCGCCGCACGAGGCACTTGGCCAGCGGCTGCCCCAGATAGGCGGCGATGGCCTCCGCCAGCGGCCGGTTCGCGTTGCCGGAGATGAGTTTCATGTTGCCCGACGAACCCGTGCTGAACGCCGAAAACCGGAAAGGCAGGCTCCGGCGGCTCCCCCTGATGCAGCGTCTTAAACCAGCACCGCGCAGCAGGGTCAACCATGAAATGGCCGCCGCCGGAAAAGGCATGGAAAAGCCCGCCTTCCCGGAGAGGAAAGACGGGCCTTTCGACCTTGAAACAACCCGGAGCCGGAAAATGGCTGCGGCCCGCACCGTGGCAGGAGGGCGGATGGGTTGACACATCGGGTGCCGGGCCGGCCACCCCTTGCGCCGGGTTGTCGCCCTTTTCTGCCGTGTGCTCCATGACCCCGCGATGAATGCCCCGTTCATCCGGCATTCATGCGGGTGCGGCCATGCTTTCAGCCAGCGCGTACGAGTTTTTCGTAATCGCCCATCAACGCCCGGGTGATATCGCCCACCTGGAACCGGAAGTCCTTTTCCTCCCCGTCCAGTTCGCCCGAGATCTCGCCCACTGGCGTCACTTCCGCCGCGGTGCCGGTGAGAAAGCACTGCTCGAATTCACTTAGCTCGTCCGGCATGATAGCCCGTTCGATGACCGGAATCTGCCGCGCCTTCGCCAGCTCTATGACCGTGCGCCGGGTGATGCCGTCCAGAAAGCAGTCCGGCGTCGGGGTGTGAATCTTCCCTTCCCCGTCCACGAAGAAGATGTTCGCCCCCGTGGCCTCCGCCACGCGCCCGCGCCAGTCCAGCATCAGCGCGTCCGTGTAGCCCTTGCGCTCCGCCGCGTGCTTGGAGAGCGTGCAGATCATGTAGAGCCCCGCCGCCTTGGCCCTGGAAGGCGCCGTGCGCGGATCCGGCCGCCGCCATTCGGAGATGTTGAGGCGAATGCCCTTTTCCTTCAGCTCCGGGTCGAAGTAGGAGGGCCACTGCCAGGTGGCGATGGCCACATGGATCTTCGCCCCGCGCGCCGTCACCCCCATCTGCTCCGATCCCCGCCAGGCCACGGGGCGGATGTAGGCGTCCTTCAGATTGTTGCGCGCCAGCGCCGCCCGGCAGGCCTCGTTGATCTCCTCCGGCGTGAAAGGAATCTCCATGTCCAGAATGCGGGCGCTCTCGAACAGACGGTCGGTGTGCTCCTCCAGCTTGAAGATGCGCCCCTCGTAGGCCCTCAGCCCCTCGAATACGGAGGAGGCATAATGCAACGCATGGCTCAGCACGTGCAGCTTCGCGTCCACCCACGGAACGAATTCGCCGTCATACCAGATCTCGCCTTCCAGCTGGTCGAACCCCTTGCCGGCCATGATCCTGCCTCCGCATGAGCTGGGAAAATCCCCGTTTTTTCGCCGCAATTGGCAAGGACATTACAAGCGCGCGAAAATATGTCAATATGACTGACGTATTCTACGGCAACCCACGGATTCGAAATGATGGACGCTCCGGCCACCAACCAGCCGCACCCGCTCGCGCAAGACGAAACAACCGCCGCGGCGCCTGGCGGACGCGAGGACATCGTCTCCCTGATGGAGCTGCTGTTCTTCGCCTATCGCGACTTCATTTCCGAGCCGGACGCCATGCTGGCCGAACTCGGCTTCGGCCGCGCCCACCACCGCATCCTGCATTTCGTCGGCCGGCACCCCGGGCTGCGTGTTTCCCAGCTGCTGGCCATTCTGCGCATCACCAAGCAGAGCCTGGGCCGGGTGCTGCGCGAACTGGTGGATCGTGGTTACGTGCAACAGACCGAGGGCGCCACCGACCGCCGCCAGCGCCTGCTGCACCTCACCCCGGCGGGACGGGAGCTGCTGGAGCGCCTGGAAGCACCGCAGATACAGCGCGTATCCGCCGCGCTGGAACAGGCCGGCCCCGGCTCTCGCGCCGCGTTCAGACAGGTGCTGCTGGCGCTGGTGGACGAAAACGAGCGCCGGCGCGTGGCCGCCCTGTGCGGCCTCTCCGTGGATGACCACCGGCAGGAAGGCGATGATGCAAAATGACGGCGGATGATGCCCCGCACGTGCTGATCGTGGACGACGATACCCGCATCCGGGATCTGCTGGGCAGCTATCTCGGACGCAACGGTTTTCGAGTCAGCACCGCCGCCACTGCCGCGGAAGCGCGCGCCCGCATGCGGGCGCTGGCCTTCGATGCGCTGGTGCTGGACATCATGATGCCCGGCGAAGACGGCCTCTCGCTCACGAAAAGCCTGCGCGCCATCCGCTCCGACGTGCCCATCCTTCTGCTTTCCGCCCTTGGCGAGGCTTCCGACCGCATCGCCGGGCTGGCCGCCGGCTCCGACGATTACATGACCAAGCCCTTCGAGCCGGAGGAGCTGCTGCTGCGCCTGCGCGCCTTGCTGCGTCGTCGTGGCGATGCCGGCATGGGGCGGGACGCGGTCTTGCTGCAACTCGGCCCCTACGTGCTGGATCCGTCCACCGGCGAATTGCGCGAGCAGGAGCGGTTGGTGCGCCTCACCGGGCGCGAGAGGGAATTGTTGCGCCTTCTCGCCCGCACCCCCGGCGAGCCCGTGCCCAGGGAGGAGCTTCTTGCTCCCGGCGCCGCCAACTCGCTCCGTTCGGTGGACGTGGAGATAAACCGACTGCGCCGCAAGATCGAGCCGGTCCCCACCACCCCCCGGCTCATCAGGACGGTGCGCGGTCAGGGCTACCTGCTGGCCGCGCAGGAGCTGGCCATTTCCCGTGACGGCCGAGGAGGCGATGCATGAACCCGCATGAGCGATACGACGACGCCGCCCGGGCGCTGCCGCCGCCCACCGCTCCCCCCGAAGGCGGCTGGCGCCTCCTGTGGTGGCGTTTCAACCGCTTTCTGGAGCGTCACCTGCCGGCGGATCTCTACCGCCGCGCCCTGCTCATAGTGGCGTTGCCGACGGTTCTGCTGCTCATCGTCACCACCGGCATCGTGCTGGACAGGCACTGGGAGGAAGTGACCAAGCGCCTCTCCAAGAGCTTCGGCCGCGA
>JALUAB010000051.1 GCA_027051195.1 Hyphomicrobiales bacterium | reverse complement strand
CCTCGCCACACCCCCGGCTTCCTCATACTGCGCTCATCGCTCGCCGCCGTCCAGCCTCGCGCTCCCTACATGTCCCGCACGTCGATGACGCCGGGCAACGCCCGCAGCGCCGCCTTCAGCTGCGGGGTGACGGAAAAGCGCTCCCCCAGCAGAATGTCCACCTCGCCCAACTCCGGCTGATGCACCACCACCCGCACCGGCGAGCGTCCTCCGTTCTTCAGCAACTGCGGCATCTGTTTCAGCGCCGGCTCCGCCCGCGCCCCATCCAGGTGGATCATCAGCCCCTGCCCGATGCTCGCCGCCTTCTTCTCCAGCGCCTCCACCTTCACGATGCGCAGTCGCACGTCGCCATCCTCCGCTGTGGCCTCCACCGCCGCGACCACCTTCTGCCCCGGCTCCAGCAGCTCCCGCACTGCGTTCAGCGTCTCGGAAAAACAGATCCCCTCGAACTGCCCCGTGGGGTCTGACAACTCCACGAAGGCGAACAGGTTGCCGGACTTCGCCCGCCGCTCCCGCCGGGCCGTCACCGCCCCGGCCAGCCGCGCCGCGCCCTGCCCGCGCTTGAGCACCATGGCGCGGAATTCCGCCCAGGGCATCACGCCGATACGTGAGAGAGTCTCCATGTAGTCATCCAGCGGATGGCCGGAGAGGTAGAAGCCCACGGCGGCGAATTCCTCTTCCAGCTTCTGCATGCCCGGCCAGGGCGCCGCTTCCGGCAGGACCAGCTCCTCCACCCCGGCGCCGGCGCCGTCATCGCCGCCGAACAGACTGGCCTGCCCGGTGGCGCGCTCTTCCCTGGCGCGCTGCGAAAGCTCCAGCATGGCGTCTATACCCGCCAGAAGCCGCGCCCGGTTAGGCTCGAAGGCGTCAAAGGCGCCGGCGCGGATGAGCGATTCCAGCGCACGGCGGTTCACCATGTGCGGATCCACCCGGCGGCAGAAATCGGCCAGCGATCCGAACGGCCCGCCTTCCTCCCGCACCTGCACGATGTGCTCCACCACGGAGGTGCCGACGTTCTTCAGCGCCGCCAGCGTATAGACGATGCGCCCGTTCTCCACCTCGAAGGCGACGGAAGTGCGGTTCACGTCCGGCGGCTCGATGGTTATCCCCAGCCTTTGCGCCTCACGCACGAACACGTGCAGCTTGTCCGTGTTGCCCATGTCGTAGGTCATGGAGGCGGCCAGGAATTCCGCCGGATGGTGCGCCTTCAACCACGCCGTCTGATAGGCGATGACGGCGTAACAGGCCGCATGCGACTTGTTGAAGCCGTAGGAGGCGAAACGCGCGACGAGATCGAAGATCATTTCCGCCTGCGCCTTCTCCAGCCCGCGTTCTACCGCGCCGGAGACGAAACGCTCGCGCTGGCGCGCCATTTCGTCGGCCTTCTTCTTGCCCATGGCGCGGCGCAACAGGTCGGCCTCGCCCAGGCTGTAGCCGGAAAGCACCCGCGCGATCTGCATCACCTGCTCCTGATAGACGATGATACCGTGCGTCTCCTTCAGGATCGGCTCCAGCTTCGGGTGCATGTAATCGGGCTGTTCCTCGCCCTTCTTGATGGCGCAATACTTCGGGATGTTCTCCATCGGCCCGGGCCGGTAGAGCGCGACCACGGCGATGATGTCCTCGATGCAGTCCGGCTCCATGCCCTTAAGCGCGTTGCGCATGCCTTCCGATTCCAGCTGGAACACGCCCACCGTCTCGCCCCGGCCCATGAGGGCATAGGCATCCGCATCATCGAGGCCCACCCCGCCGATGTCGAAATCCGGCCGCTTGCGGCGGATCAGCTCGCTGGCGCGCTCGATGACGGTGAGTGTCTTCAGCCCCAGGAAGTCGAATTTCACCAGTCCCGCCTGCTCCACCCAGGTCATGTTGAACTGGGTGACTGGCAGGTGCGAACGCGGGTCGAAATACAGGGGCACCAGCTCCACCAGCGGCCGGTCGCCGATGACCACGCCGGCGGCATGGGTGGAAGCATGCCGATACAGCCCCTCCAGCTTGCGCGCGATGTCCAGAAGCTGTCGCACGCCCGGCTCCTCTTCCGCCAGCTGCAGGATGCGAGGCTCTTCCTCGATGGCCTTTTTCAGCGTCATCTTCGGATCGGGCGGGATCATCTTGCTGAGCCTGTCGACCACCGGATACGGCAGCCCAAGCACCCGCCCCACGTCGCGGCACACCGCGCGCGCCTGCAACTTTCCGAAGGTGATGATCTGCGCCACGTTCTCGTGGCCATACTTGTCCTGCACGTAAGTGATCACCTCCTCCCGCCGGTCCTGGCAGAAGTCGATGTCGAAATCCGGCATGGAGACGCGCTCGGGATTCAGGAAGCGTTCGAACAGCAGGCCAAAGCGCAACGGATCGAGATCGGTGATAGTGAGCGCATAGGCCACCAGCGACCCGGCACCTGAGCCGCGCCCCGGGCCGACGGGAATCTTCTGCGCCTTGGCCCACTTGATGAAGTCCGACACGATGAGAAAGTAGCCGGGAAAACCCATCTGGACGATCACGTCCAGCTCGTATTCCAGCCGCTTCTCGTAATCCTCAACCGTGTGCCCGGGAGCCGGCCCGTGGGCCTCCAGCCGCTTCTTCAATCCTTCATGCGCCTGTTTGCGCAGTTCAGCAGCCTCGTCCGTCACCGCCGCACCGTCGGCCGGCGCATACCTCGGCAAAATGGGCTTGCGCTTCGGCGTGCGGTAGTGGCAGCGCAGCGCCACCTCCGCTGTCATTTCGATGGCTTCCGGCAGATCGGCGAACAGCGCCCGCATCTCCGCCGGGGACTTGAAGTGGTGCTCCGGCGTCAGCCGTCGCCGGTCGGTGTTGGCCAGCACCTCGCCATCGGCGATGCACAACAGCGCATCGTGCGCCTCGTGATCCTCCCGCGTGGCGAAGTGGCAATCGTTGGTGGCCACCAGCGGAATGCCCAGATCGTAGGCCAGCCGCACCAGCCCCGGCTCGGCCTTCTTCTCGGCCTCCGTGCCGTGGCGTTGCAGCTCCACATACAGCCTGTCGCCGAACACTTCCCGCAACGCCTCCAGCAGGGCGCGCGCCTGCGCCTCATCGTCGTTCACCAGCGCCGCGTTCACCGGCCCGCCCGGCCCGCCGGTGAGGCAGATGATCCCTTCCGCCAGCGTCGCGATGTCCGATTGCGAAACGTGCGGTGCCCCCCTGGGCGCGCCTTCCAGCCACGCCTTCGAGGCCAGACGCATGAGGTTGGCGTACCCCCGTTCGTTCATGGCGAACAGCGCCAGCGCATGCCGCGGCGGCAGACGCTCTTCCCGCGCCGCCGGCCCGCACGGCGCGAAGGTGTCGAACGCCACCTCCAGCGAACAGCCTATTATGGGCTGGATACCCTCTTTCGCCAGCGTTTCGGAAAACTCCAGAGCGCCGAACAGGTTGTTGGTGTCCGCCACGCCCAGTGCCGGCATGTCGAATTCCTTCGCCAGCCGCGCCAGTTCCGGAATGCGCAGCGCCCCCTCGCTCAACGAATAGGCGCTGCGTACCCGCAGGTGGACGAACGGCACTTCGCCGCCTATGACGTCTTTCACGCTCATGGGTACATTCATATACCCGCGCGCAAGGATTCGCACTGCCGGAGACGCCGTCATGAACAGGAAAGACGATCCCACGCAGATGAACCCGCGCGACATCGAGACGCTGCTGGCCGTCATGCGGCGCCTGCGCGACCCGGAGACGGGCTGCCCATGGGACAGAGAGCAGACCTTCGAGACTATCGCGCCCTACACCATCGAGGAGGCCTACGAGGTGGCCGACGCCATTTCCCGCGGCGACATGGCGGAGCTGAAGAAGGAGCTGGGCGACCTGCTTCTGCAGGTGGTGTTCCACGCCCGCATGGCCGAGGAAGCGGGATATTTCGCCTTTCCCGACGTGGTGGCCGCCATCGTGGAAAAACTCGTTTTCCGCCATCCGCACGTGTTCGGTTCGGAAGAGGAGCGCGGAAAGGTGGCGCCGGACTTCTGGGAACGCGCCAAGGAGGCCGAACGCGCGGCGGAGAGCAAGGCGACGGCGGAAGAGTCGGCTCTGGACGGCATCGCCGCCGCCCTGCCCGCGCTCATGCGTGCGGAAAAGCTGCAAAAACGCGCTGCGCGGGTGGGCTACGACTGGCCGGACACGCACGGCGTCGTTGAGAAGGTCTGCGAGGAGGCGCGCGAGCTTGTCCGTGCGGCCGTGGCCATGGACGCCGCCGCCGTGGAAGAAGAGGTAGGTGACCTGTTGTTCTCGGTGGTCAATCTGGCCCGCCACCTGAAGGTGGACGCGGAAACCGCCCTGCGCAAGGCCAACGAAAAGTTCGAGCGCCGCTTCCGCGCCGCCGAGCGCCTGGCGAAAGAGCGAGGCCAGTCCTTGCGCGACCTCTCCCCAGAACAGCTGGACGCCCTGTGGAACGAGGTGAAAAGCCAGGAAATATGGCAGAAAATCAGGGACATTCTTGAGCGCTCCCGACCAGAGGATGATGCGGTCGAGTTACCTTTCACAATTACGTTCACCGACTGGGACATACGCCCCGCCGTTCTGGTTGAAGATGGCCCGCGCAAGCGGGCCTGGGCCATTGTCGAGGAAGACAAGGGCTGGGAAGAGGTGGACGCTGACGATGTGTGTCATACGGCTTCAGTGTTGGAAGAGAACGTTTTCTGGGAAAGCTTCCCAGAAGCGGCGGAGCGCAAGGAAGAATTGGCCGATATTGTCGTGAGAGAATTCCTTTCGGAAACGCGCGACTGCGAGGAATGAAGCCAAGCCGCACGATGTCCGATCCGCAAAGCGCGCCCCACCCAAGGCAGACCCTTGTTTTCAAGTAATTTTGAAGCTGAGTGGAGGTGTGGAACAGTAGGTGGGTCTTGTACATTTCGATCTGACAAACTGCTCCTCCGTCATGCTGGCGCAAGCCAGCATCTCATGAAAGACCTCTCCGCTGTCACCAGAAGCCCCTGGCTTTCGCCAGGGTGACGGAAGGAAAACCGGTATGACGGAAAAAGAATGCCAACCCTTGTCGTCATCCCCGCCTTTTCCCGTCATCCCATCTCACTCTTCGTCATCCCCGTCTCACTCTTCGTCATCCCCG
>JALUAB010000050.1 GCA_027051195.1 Hyphomicrobiales bacterium | reverse complement strand
CGTTTCTGCAGACGGTCATCGCCAATGGCGGCGGCGAGATTCAGCGCTTCCTCCAAATCGCCGGACTCCAGCAGATGCCGGTTGCGCGCGCCCCAGACCCCGGCCAGGCAGTCCGCCTGCAATTCCACCTTCACCTGCAACTGATTGGCGGCCACCCGGCCAACGCCACGTTTGGCCTGCTGCACCTTGCCGAGGATCCCCAGCAGATTCTGAACATGATGCCCCACCTCGTGGGCAATCACGTAGGCCTCGGCGAAATCGCCGGAGGCACCCAGTTTGCGGCGCATGTCACGAAAGAAGGCGGTATCCAGATAGACCTTGCGATCCAGCGGGCAGTAGAACGGCCCCATGGCTGAAGATGCCATGCCGCAGGCGGAGCGCACGGAGCCGGAGAACAGCACCAGCTTCGGCCTCTCGTAGGCGCGGCCCAGGCGCTGGCGGAAGATTGCATCCCACGTGCGCTCGGTGGTGCCCAGCACCTTGGCCACGAACAGCTTCTCCCGATCGTTCATGGCCGTGCGCTGACCGCCGGAATAATCCGAAGGTGCCGGGCGCTGCGCCACCTGCCCGCCCGGGATGGGCAGGCCGCCGCCACCACCGCCGAAGATGAGGCTGAGCGGATTGATGCCCATGAAATACGCCACCACCAGCAGCAGCACGATGGTGCCCAGCCCCATGCCGCCGCCGCGGCGGCCCAGCGGTATGCGCATCCTCGGCCCGCCCATGCCGCCGCCGCGGCGCGGAAAGGGAAACCGCAAGCCACCGCCCATGCCGCGGCGATCCTCGATGTTCTCGGAAGGGCGCTCGTCGTCCAGCCGCATGTGATACCCCCGGTCGTGATCTTGCCTGAGGGCGGAACTTTATCGCACTGGGGGAAAATTGCAAAAGGCAGCACACTCGGTGCTATATGGCTGACGCATGGTGCGCCCAGCATAGTGCTCACTCGTCATTCCGGCGAAAGCCGGAATCTCCTGCGGCGGACGCATGAGCCTGTGGAACGAGAGCCGGCCTTCGCCGGGGTGACGAGGCACGGATGCCGGGGTGACAAGGAAGCATCATGAAGGGAATTCGATGGCGCGGAAGCTGAAAATCCTGTTCGTGCAAGGCGATCCGTATGTGGGTGACCTTTCCGGCAACGCGGCGAAGGCGCGCGCGGCGCTGGAAAAGGGCAATCATGAGGGCGCCGACCTGGTGGTGCTGCCGGAACTGTTCATCGCCGGTTATCCACCGCAGGATCTGGTGCTGCGAGAGGCCTTCGTGCGCACCTGCATGCGCGAGGTGGAGGAACTGGCCGAAGCCACGCACGGGCACAGGGCGGCGCTGCTCATCGGCACACCGTGGATGGACGGCGAAAGGGCGCACAATTCCGTGGCGCTGCTGGAAGACGGCGCGATCGTGGCGGTGCGGCACAAGGTAGCGCTGCCCAATTACGGCGTGTTCGACGAGAAGCGCGTGTTCAGCCCCGGAGCGGGGCCGGAACCGGTGGATTTCCGCGGCGTGCGCCTCGGCTTTCCCATCTGCGAGGACATCTGGACGCCGGAGGTGGCGCGGCACCTGAAGGAACGCGGTGCGGAAGCGCTGATCGTGGTGAACGGATCGCCGTTCGAGGTGGGCAAGCAGGGGGCGCGCAAAAGCCTCATCCGCCAGCGTATCCGCGAGGTGGGGCTGCCGATTGCCTATCTCAACATGGTGGGCGGACAGGACGAGCTGGTGTTCGATGGCGGCTCGTTCGCCCTCAACCCTCTGCCGGAAGGCGCCGGGGCGCAAGAAACCACGTCGCCGGACGAATCGGGCGAGGCGGACATCGCCTTCCGCCTGGAGCGGTTCGAGACGGCCTCGGAACTGGCGGTGCTGGAGGAAGGGGCGGTGGGAATGCGCTTCGCCCGCGGGCACATGGCGCACCGGCCGGACGAGTTGGAGGCCATCTGGCGCGCCTGCGTGCTGGGCGTGCGCGACTATGTGGAGAAGAACCGCTTTCCCGGCGTGGTCATCGGGCTTTCGGGCGGCATCGATTCGGCGTTGGCGGCGGCCATCGCCGTGGATGCACTGGGGCCGGAGCGGGTGCACTGCGTGATGCTGCCGTTCCGCTACACCTCCACGGAGAGCATCGAGGACGCGGGCGAAGTGGCGCGCCGGCTGGGGGTGGATTACGACGTGATTCCCATCCATCCGCCGGTGGAAGGATTCTTTGAGGCGCTGTCGAAGAAGTTCTCCAACCTGCCGCCGGACACGACGGAAGAGAACATCCAGGCGCGCACGCGGGGGGTGCTCCTCATGGCGCTGTCCAACAAGTTCGGCTGGATGCTGCTTTCCACCGGCAACAAGTCGGAAATGGCGGTGGGGTACGCCACGCTCTATGGCGACATGAACGGCGGCTACAACCCGCTGAAGGACATCTACAAGACCACCGTGTACAAGCTGGCGCAGATGCGCAACGAGAAGCGTCCGCGCGGCTGCCTGGGGCCGGAGGGCGCGGTGATCCCCGAGCGCATCCTGGTGAAACCGCCGTCGGCCGAGCTGCGCCCGGACCAGAAAGACGAGGATTCGCTGCCGCCCTATGAAATCCTCGATTCCATCCTGCACTGCCTGATCGAAGAGAAGCGCTCCGTGCACGAGACGGCGGAGCGGCTGAACCTGGACGAGGCGCTGGTGGCGCGTGTGCAGAACATGCTGTTCGTGGCCGAATACAAGCGGCGCCAGGCGCCGCCGGGGGTGAAGATCACCTCCACCAGCTTCGGGCGCGACTGGCGCTATCCCATCACCAACGCATACAGGGAAAAATGAAATGACCTTGGCTGCGTGCCCTGATTTCTCGTGCGTCATTTCCGTCCGTCATTACTGGCCTTGTGTCCGTCATTACCGGCCTTGCTCCGGCAATCCAGGGCGGCAATCTCGGATATGGATTTTTCGCCGAGGGAGAATCGGCAGAACGCTACCGCTTCAGCATGTCGCCCTGGATGCCCGGGACAAGCCCGGGCATGACGGGAAAGGCGGGGAGTGAGGTCTCATGAAGGTGACCGTGCGATTCGCGCCCTCGCCGACGGGGCACCTGCACATCGGCAACGTGCGCACCGCCGTGCTGAACCGGCTGTTCGCGCTGAAAAACGGCGGGCGGTTCATCCTGCGGCTGGACGATACCGACTCGGAGCGTTCGCGCGAGGAATATGCGCAGGCCATCATCGAGGATCTGGAATGGCTGGGGCTGGAACCGGACGCCGTGTTCCGCCAGAGCGAGCGGCTGGCGTTTTATGAACAGGCAGCGGAAAAGCTGAAGCAGGCCGGACTGCTGTATCCCTGCTACGAGACGGAGCAGGAGCTGGCACTCAAGCGCAAGGCGCAGCTGATGGCCGGGCGGCCGCCGGTATATGACCGCGCGGCGCTGAAGCTGACGGAAGAGGCAAAGCGGGCACTGGAAGAAGCGGGACGCAAACCGCACTGGCGGTTCAGGCTGCCGGAAGGGAGCATCACCTGGGAGGATGCCGTGCGCGGGCCGGTGGAGATCGACCTTTCCACTCTTTCCGACCCGGTGCTCATCCGCGCCGATGGCAGCTTTCTCTACACCCTGCCCTCGGTGGTGGACGACATGGACATGGGCATCACCCATGTCATCCGCGGCGACGATCATGTGGTGAATACCGCCGTGCAGATCGCGCTCACCCGGGCGCTGGGCGGCAACCCGCCGCAGTTCGCGCATCACGCGCTGCTGCGGGCGAAGGATGGCGGGCCGCTGTCGAAGCGGCTGGGGAGCCTGGGCGTGCGGGATTTTCGGGAAAAGGGGCTGGAACCGGAAACCATCGTTTCATACTGCGCCACGGTGGGCACCTCGGAGCCGGTGGCGGCGTTCACGGACATGCAGGCGCTGGCGGAGCGGTTCGAATTGTCAAAGCTGTCGCGCGCGCCGGCCCGGTTCGATGAAGAGGAGCTGCTGGCGCTCAATGCCGACGTGCTGCACCAGCTAACGTGTGATAAGGCGCTGCCGCGGCTGGAGAAGCTGGGCATCTCCCTTTCCTGCGAGGAATGGAAGGTGGTGCGGGCGAACATCGGCCTGCTGAAGGAGGCGGCGGTGTGGGAGCGTGTGCTGCATGGTGACCTCGAGCCGCCAGCGCTGGCGGAGGAAGACCGGGCCTACGTCCGCCAGGCGGCAGAAGCGTTGCCGCCGGCACCGTGGGATGCGGGCACGTGGAAGGCGTGGACGGAGGCGCTGAAGCGGGAAACGGGGCGCAAGGGCAAGGCGCTGTTCATGCCGCTGCGGCTGGCGCTGACGGGCAGGGCGCACGGGCCGGAGATGTCCAGGCTGCTGCCGCTCATCGGGCCGGAGAAGACACGCGCAAGACTGCTTGTGACGGGCGCCGGCACCGCATGAAGGAAAGGCGCGCCGCGCAGGGCACGGCACGCCTCCGGGGGGCTCAGGGAGAGCAGGATCATTCCACGATCATCATGCGGCCCATCATGCGGTTCACCTTGAGGCGCATGATGCGCTCGCCCTTCGGCGAGACAACATCCGCCGTGGCGGTCTTCTCATCCACCACCTTCACGTTGCGGGCAGAGAGTTTCGAAAGGCCCATCATGGAGAGATGACCATCAACGACGCGGCGCACGTCTGCGGCGGAAAGGGGTCTGGCGCGCTTCATCATGCCTGCCATCATCATGGCCCGCATGCGTTTCATCATACCGCCCATCATCATGCCACGCATGCCGCCCTGCATGCCCATGCCGCCTTTCATCATGCCCGGGCCGCCCATGCCGGGGCCGCCCTGGCCCATGCGACCGCGCATGTTCTGCATGCCCTGCATCTGTTGCATCTGCTGGCCCTGCATCTGTTGCATCTGCCCGGGCTTCATGGGCATGCCGCCCTGCCCGCCGGGCTGGGCCAGCGCCGACGGAGCGGCCAGCATGGCGCCCAGCGCAAGCACCGCCGCGATCTTTCTGCCTGTGGTCTTCATGGGAGGTTCTCCTGTGTGGAATACGTGCCGGGTATTTCCGACAAGGCAGACCATACGCGCCTTTGAACGCAGCGCCTATCACGGCGCGCTCACGACGGCATCACGATACGGTGCACGCGAAAAGCCCGCCCCCGGACGGGGACGGGCCTCTCCGTGCAGGCGAGCCGCACTGGAGGGAGACGTATCTATTCCGCCGCCGGCGCACCGGCCCTCTTCACCTGCGTAACACGCAGGTTGAGGAACAGGCCGAGGACGAGCGTGACGATCTGCGCGGCCAGCGTTTCCACATAGGGATAGATGCCGAGCGCCTTCACTTTCGGCGCGCCGGCCAGCGCGGTTTCGGCAATCAGGCCCACTTCCTGCATCTCGTGCACGCCCTTGCCGACATAGATGACGGCCAGCACCAGCAGCGACCAGGCGGTGACGGTGAAGAAGGCGCGCAGCGGCAGGCGCAAGCCGAAGCCGCGCACGGCGTAGAAGGCCGCCATCAGGATGAGCGTGGCCGCCAGCCCGCCGGCTGTGATGGGTGCCCAGACGGACTGCTGCCCGGCGGAAAGCGCGATGAGAAACAGCACCGTTTCCGCTCCTTCGCGGAACACGGCCAGGAAACCGACGACGAACAGGGCGAGGATGCCGCGCTCCGAAAAGGCGCGGCGGGCCCGTTCCTGCAGCTGATCCTTCCAGCGTTGCGCCTCGCGCTGGCCCAACAGCCAGGAGGAGACGAACAACAGCACCGCGGCGGCCAGCAACAACGTGGCGCCTTCCACCATTTCAGCCACTTCTTCCGCGCCGGCCAGCCAGCGCGCCAGCGCCAGCCCCACCACGGCGGAAACGACCAGCCCCGCACCGGCGCCGCCCAGCAACGCACGGTAGGCACGGCCGGGCGCGTTCATGCCGGTGAGCACCACCCACAACGCTGCGATGATGAGAATGGCTTCCGCGCCCTCGCGCAGGAAGATCACAAGACTCTGGGTAAACAGCGCGGCGGCGTCCAGCGCGGTCCCCTGCCCCATTTCCGCGCCTTCCGCCGCCAGCGCCGCACCACCCCCGGAAGCCGCCGCAAATGCCAGGAGCAACAGGCGCTTCACGGCTTTCCCGTACTTCATTAGCGACATTTCGAACTCCCTCACATTGTCCATACAACCAATTGCATCGCCCCGGTGTGGCACCTGCATATCGCAATTGAAAATCATTTGCAATAGCAAAAACGATCTCCATCGAACGATGGTCATCCCCGCAGAAGTTGATGGGGGCGTTCTTGCCAACGGGACAGCCTTCGGAATGCTTCCTGTTGTTCCCGCCCTTGCCAGGTGATTGGCTGACTGGTTCCGGCTCAGAACCGGCGGCACCAGGTTCTGGACAGGTGCAGGGTGGTGATGCCGGTCACCGAAGGGTGGCGCTCCAGCTTTTCGCGCAGTCGGTTCAGCTCGCCAAGCCCGGCGGCCTCCACCAGCACGGCGATATCGTGCTCGCCGCTCACCGTCCAGCAGGCCAGAAGCTCCGGCCAGTCCCCGACAAAGGCGGCGATGTGCGAACAGCGCACGCCGTTCAGCCGCAGCAGGAACAGGACCTGGGCCAAGTCCGTTCCCCTACTCTGCCCTTCCGGCAGGCTCACCTCCACTGTAAAGCGGCGGATGACGCCCTCGCGCCGCAGCCGCGCGATGCGCCGGCGCATGGCCTCGCGCGAGATGCCGGCTATGTGCGCCAACTCCTTCTGACTGCGGCGGGCATCCTGCTGTAGCAGACGCAATAGCAGGCGATCGGTGGCGTCCAGCTTCATGGTCGGGTTTTCCGTCCGGATACATTGCCTGGAAAAGGTTGCAGAATGCCACAAGCGTGGCAATTGACAACCTTGTGCATGAACCGCGCTGACCGCACCCTCTCGGTGCGACAAAAACGCCGGAGGGAATGCCATGAACCATCAGGCCGCCCTGCTCTTCATCGACTGGCAACGCGGCTTCGTGGAGCTGGCGGAAACGCTGGCGCGCAACAATCCGCAGGCGGAAGAAAACGCCGCGCGGCTGCTGGCACACTGGCGGGCGCAGAATTGGCCGGTCATTCACGTGCGGCACGATTCACGCGCGGCAGATTCGCCGTTGCGGGAAGGCAGGCCCGGTTTCGACTTTCGCGGGTTCGCACAGCCCGCGAACGGGGAACCGGTGTTCGTCAAGCGCGCGCATTCGGCCTTCATCGGCACCGGGCTGGAGGCGTTCCTGCGGGAGCGCGGCATCGTGCGGCTGGTCATCAGCGGCGTGCGCACCGATCATTGCGTCAGCACCACCGCACGCATGGCGCACGATCTGTGCTTTCAGGTGCTGGTGGCCGGGGATGCCTGCCACACCTTCGCCTGCGCAACGCCCGATGGCCGTATCATCGATGCACAGACCGTGCATGACGTGAACCTCGCGTCGTTGCACGAGGAGTTCGGACGGGCGGTGGGAACAAAGAAGTTAGGCTCAGGACCCATAAATTGCGCGGCGCCAGTCTGGCGCAAAATCGGCAATTAGCAATGGATTATCGAGATTTTGCGCCAGACCCTTCGGGCGACATTTTCGCTTCATCTCGCTGGCTTTTCACCCTTGGAAATAGCTTCGGCTATTCCCTGCGGGCGAAAAGCCAGCGATATTTCGCGAAAATGCCGCTGGCATCCACGCCTTTTATGGGTCCTGAGCCTAGACGGGGATATGTAGAAGGAGCGCTGGGTTGTATTCCTATTCCTCTCGTTATAGGTTTTCACCTCTATGTAAAATGGTTTTTTCAGAATATCCGCCTCGATGTCAGGGTAACCTGTAGACTTTCTTCTGCCGCTTGCTGTCAATGGCGTTTGCGCCTCTCCGCCCACTGCCTTAATGGCCTCGCTTACGAATGGTTCGCAATAGTTGCCAACCTCATTAGGGCGGCCCGCTTCTATGCCCTCGGCATTGATACCCGCCACGCTCAAGTCCGCAATTCTTTCCAATTCCTCTCGCGCATGGCCGTCGTAGGGCCAGATGGTATATTCGCCGGTGATGGCTTCGATAATTATGTCCAGCGGAATATCTCGCAGAGGCTGGAGCATCTGGCGGATGATCCGCTTCAATTGTTCCTCGCGATCGGTCATGACTTTTCCAGCAGCACGATGCGGTTGGTATTCGTGCCCTTGCGATTGTTCGCTACGCCCCAGCAGTTGGCGGTCTTGGTGAAGTTCTGCCGGTTCATGACGATACCACGGCAGACGAATCCGGCGCGTTCTCCCAATGGCGCAATAACTTCATCGAGATTAAGCGTCCCGTTGCGTACCTCGCCCACCTCGAAAGCCACCCAACCGCCGGGACGCACCACACGGAAGAGCTCGCGCAAGACTGCCAGCATGGACACACGCCATTGCTCCAATGAAGCAGTGACCGTCAGTTTCATGCCGATGCGTTCAGCGTCCAGATGATTGAACCAGCAGCGCAACCAGTTATCTGCCGCATATTGCACAGTATTCAGAAAAGGCGGTGAAGTGACTACCAACGCGACGCTGTCATCGGCGATTTCCGGCGTCGAAGCGGCGTCATTGG
The DNA here is from genome assembly GCA_027051195.1 of Hyphomicrobiales bacterium. Classification (GTDB taxonomy): domain Bacteria; phylum Pseudomonadota; class Alphaproteobacteria; order Rhizobiales; family Aestuariivirgaceae; genus Thermopetrobacter. The sequence continues at coordinate 12,477 of JALUAB010000050.1, read as the reverse complement.
TGAGCAAGAGCGCATCTTCAGCCGCCCGCTTCAGGCGTTTGCGTTCCTCCAAGGTGAGTTTGCGCAACAGTGACCGTGTCTTCTTGAGGATGATGCCAGGCACGTCCCTGTCCGGTGGGCGCTGGTTACGCTGTTCATTTATGCGCTTCTGGCGCTCTGGTGAAACGGCCTGATTGGGCGGCAGCGTATAGACGGAGAAAAAGCCGCTGGAGTGCCCCGTCAGGCGATTGGTGGCGACCATGCGGATCCACCTGTCCACCGCGTCCTCCACGTTGTCCTTCCACCGCTGGTGCAGCCAGGCGCGCAAGTTGAGGAGCTGACGCAGGGTGGCAGGTGAATAAAACATCGAAAGGTCGATGTCCGGCTCCGGGCATGGTGTGTCGAAAGGTATTTCCTCCAGCCGCGCATACACTTCTTGTTCTGTCGGCGGCGAAAGGCGCGGCAGAGACAAAATGCGGCTCAGCGGGTTGGCATCGTTGCCCGCCACACGCCGTCCCATAAGCGCGGCCTCGATGATGGTGGTGCCGCGCCCCATGAAGGGGTCGTAAATCAGCTCGCTTTCGCGGCTGAGCAGGTCGATGAAAAAGTGCGGCAGCTCCGCCTTGAAACAGGCGCGGTAGGAAATCTCATGCAGGGAATGCCCGCCGCGCTGGCGCGCAGGCCAGAACTCGTTGATGAAGCGATCATAGCGGCGGCCTTCGACCACGACTTCATCATGAATGGTGCTCCCGGTTTCCGGTTCGAACAGCGACGGCGCGGACGAGAGGCTGAACTCCCGCAAATAGGTCGCGATGTCCGTCGCCGGTGGCTGGGAAGGCGAAAGCACGTGCATCTGCCCCGTCTGATTCTGCCGCCTGGCCAACGCTTAGCACATCCGGAGAATCCCTTCAGCGGTGAAACGGCCTTGAACGGCGTATTCCACAGTTTTCAAGATGACCGGCACATTCTTTGCCCGGCCAGCCACGCGTCGAAGTCGGCCAATGCGCGCTGGGTAAGGGCGCGGCGGCGGGTCTTGCTGCGCTCCTTGCCCTTCAGGCGGCGACCCTGCTCGTCGTGTTTCGGCGCCTCCACCGGCGGGAACAGGCCGAAGTTGATGTTCATGGGCTGGAAGGTCTTCATGGTGCCGTCGGAGAGGTGTCCGCCGGTGATGTGGTGGATGAGCGCGCCGTGCGCCGTGGTGGGCGGCGGCTGGGTGAAGTCGTGGCCCAGCATTTCCGCCGCTGTGGCGCGGCCGGCGATGAGGCCGCAGGCGGCGCTTTCCACGTAGCCTTCCACGCCAGTCATTTGCCCGGCGAAGCGCAGGCGCGGGTCGGCCTTCAGGCGCAGCTGGTCGTCCAGCAGTTTCGGCGAGTTGAGGAAGGTATTGCGGTGCAGGCCGCCGAGGCGGGCGAATTCGGCGTTCTCCAGCCCCGGAATCATGCGGAAGATTCGCTTCTGCTCGCCGTATTTCAGCTTCGTCTGGAAGCCCACCATATTGAACAGGGTGCCCAGCGCATTGTCCTGCCGCAGCTGCACCACGGCATAAGGGCGTTTGCCGGTGCGCGGGTCGGTCAGACCCACCGGCTTCATGGGCCCGTGGCGCAGGGTGTCGATGCCGCGCTCGGCCATGACCTCGATGGGCAGGCAGCCGTCGAAATAGGGCGTGTTCTTCTCCCACTCGTGGAACTCCACCTTCTCCGCCGCCAGCAGCTCCTGCACGAAGCGCTCGTATTGCTCCCTGTCGAGCGGGCAGTTGATATAGTCGGCGCCGCCCTTGTCGTAGCGCGACTGCTTCCAGCACACGTCCATGTTTATGGAATCGGCGTGCACGATGGGGGCGATGGCGTCGAAGAAGGCAAGCGACTCCTCGCCGGTCAGTGCGCGGATGGCCTCGGCCAGGGCGTCGGACGTGAGCGGGCCGGTGGCGATGATGACGTGCTCCCACTCCTTCGGCGGCAGGCCTGCGATCTCCTCGCGTACGATCCCGATGTTCGGATTCTCCAGCAGGCAGCGGGTGACTTCCGCCGAGAAGCCCTCGCGATCCACCGCCAGCGCGCCGCCGGCGGGCAGCCGGTGGGCATCCGCGGCGGCCATGATGAGAGAGCCCGCGCGACGCATCTCCTCGTGCAGCAGGCCGACGGCGTTGTTTTCCGCATCGTCGGAGCGGAAGGAGTTGGAGCACACCAGCTCGGCCAGCGAGTCTGTCTTGTGCGCATCGGTCATGCGCAGGGGGCGCATCTCGTGCAGGATGACGCGCACGCCGGCGTTGGCCGCCTGCCAGGCCGCCTCGGAGCCTGCCAGCCCGCCACCGATGATGTGCAGCACCTTGTCGTTCGCTTCGTTCATGGTGCCGCACAGATAGGCGCTCACGGCGGCGGGGGCAAGCATGGGTTTTCCGTCATGCAGAGGAGCACTCTTGACCGATGTCCAGGGCCGCCTGCGCGCCGGGGTCTATCATGAATGGAAAAAAGGGGACGGTATCATGAAGAAAACGATACTCACCATTTGCACCATGCTGATGCTGGGCATGGCGCCGGTAATCGCCGGGGCACAGGAGGCCTATCAGGCGGAAGTGGACCGGATCGTTTGCGCCAACCCGGCCAACGCCACGCAGAAGGCCATATGCGAGAACGAGGAGCTGCACCGCATGGATGCGGAAATGAAACGGGTGCTGGACCAGCTGATGACCCGCATACCTGAAAAAGACGAACGCGCCCGTGCCGACCTGATCTACAGTCAGCAGCGTTTCGCCCGTGTGCGCCGCCTGTGCCAGGGCAATGTTTCATGCCTGAAAAGGATTCACGCCAGCCGTCTGGAGACGCTGCGCGCGGCGTTGGCCGCCCGATGAGCGTGGCGGCGTTTTCCGGATTGACGAATGCCGCTTGACGCGGACAAATGGCGGGCCGAAGATGCCGCCATGGATGCCCGAACGCGCATCACGGTAAACGGTGTCGTATCCGGCCCGATGAAGGTGCCGGCGGGAGAGGTCGCGCCCGCCGGTGGCGCGCTGGCGGATCCGTTCGGGCGGGCGATAACCTATTTGCGCATTTCCGTTACCGACCGATGCGATTTCCGCTGCCGCTATTGCATGGCGGAGCATCCCGAATTTCTGCCCAGGAAGGAAATCCTGTCGCTGGAGGAAATCGACGCCATCGCCAGCGCCTTCGTACGGCTGGGGGTGAAGAAGCTGCGGCTTACGGGAGGCGAGCCGCTGGTGCGGCGCAACATCATGTGGCTGTTCAGGCGGCTGGCGCGACACCTGGAAAGCGGCGACCTGCGCGAGCTGACGCTGACCACCAACGGCTCGCAGCTGGCGCGATACGCCAAGGAGCTGGCGGCCATCGGCGTGAAGCGTGTGAACGTGTCGCTGGACACGCTGGATGCGGAGAAATTCCGCCACATCACGCGACGCGGCGACCTTGGGAAAGTGCTGGCGGGGCTGGACGCGGCGCAGGAGGCCGGGCTGCATGTCAAGATCAACACGGTGGCCGTGCGCAATATAAACGGCGAGGAAATTCCGGACATCGTCCGCTGGGCGCATGGGCGGGAGTTCGATATCAGTCTCATCGAAACCATGCCCATGGGTGAGACGGGCGAAGACCGCGCATGTCAGTATCTGCCGCTGTCGGAGGTGCGCGCACGGCTGGAAGAGGAGCTGGGCTGGACGCTGGAGCGGGAAGACTTCGATACCGGCGGGCCTTCGCGCTACTGGCGTGTGCGCGAAACCGGCGGGCGGCTGGGCTTCATCACGCCGCTTTCGGCGCATTTCTGCGACACCTGCAACCGCGTGCGGCTCACCGCCACCGGCAAGCTCTACCTGTGCCTGGGGCAGAACGAGGATGCGGATTTGCGCGCCGTGGTGCGGGGGGTGCCGGCGGAAAAGGTGGACGCGGCGCTGGAGCACACCATCCGCGCGGCGGTGGTGCACAAGCCGAAGGGGCACGAGTTCGCCATTTCCTCCGAGGAGATCCGCGGGCAGATGCCACGCACCATGAATGTCACCGGCGGCTGAGCCTCCCCTACCCTCTCGGACTTCCACAACCGGCGGGATGCATGGACATTTCCCGCGCGGGGCATATCATGCGCGAAGGGGGCGGAAGACAAGCGACAATAGCAAGCGGTTCAGGGAGGATTCGCCATGTTCCAGTTCAAGCGCATCATCGCCGCAGGCGTGGTGGCGCTGACGGCCACCGTGGCCGCGGCCGCCACCAAGTGGGACATGCCCACGCCCTATGGTGACAAGACCTTTCACACGGTGAACATCCGCGAGTTCGCCAGGGACGTGGAGCAGGCCACGAACGGGCAGCTGAAGATCGTGGTGCACTCGGCGGGCTCGCTCATCAAGCATCCGGAGATCAAGAATGCGGTGCGGCGCGGGCTGGTGCCCATCGGCGAGGTGCTGATGTCGCGGCTGGCGAACGAGGACCCGGTGTTCGCCGTGGACTCCATTCCCTTCCTCGCCACCAACTATGACGAGGCAGAGAAACTATGGCAGGCCTCGCGCCCCGTCATCGAGAAGAAGCTGGCCAAACAGGGGCTGAAGCTGCTGTTCGCCGTGCCGTGGCCGCCGCAGGGCATCTATGCCAACAAGGAGATCAAGAGCCTCGCCGACATGAAGGGCCTGAAGATGCGCGCCTACAACGCGGCGACGGAGACGCTGGCGAAGCTGGCAGGCGCCGTACCCACGCAGGTGGAGGTGCCGGACATTCCCACCGCCTTTTCCACCGGCCGGGTGGAGGCCATGATCACCTCGCCCTCCACAGGCGCCAACACCAAGGCGTGGGACTTCGTGAAATACTTCCACCACACGCAGGCGTGGCTGCCCAAGAACATGGTGATCGTGAACGCCAAGGCCTTCGCGAAGCTGCCCAAGGGCGTGCAGGAGCAGGTGCTGGCCGCGGCGAAGAAGGCGGAAAAGCGCGGCTGGGAGATGTCCAAGAAGGAAACCGAGGCCAAGATTGCCGTGCTGAAGGAGCATGGCATGAAGATCGTCACGCCCACGCCGGAGCTGATGAAGGGGCTGAAGGAGATCGGCCGGAAGATGACCGCGGACTGGCTGAAGAAGGCCGGGGCCGACGGCAAGGCCATTCTGGAGGCCTACGAGAAGCTCACCGGCGGCAAGTGAGGGCATGAACACGCCGGCGGATGCCCGCCCCGCGCGGGGCGGGTGTCCGTTTCCGTGTGGGCGCCACTTCTTCCGTCATTCCCGCGAAAGCGGGAATCCAGCAAGTCAATGACTCACTGATGGATTCCCGCTTTCGCGGGAATGACGGTGGAGGCGGCGGGGAGGGCGAGAGCCAGCATTCGTCATTGCCGGCCTTGTGGCGGCAATCCAGGGCGTTACGCACAGGGGGCTCCGGCTGGTATCGCGTGCAATTCCTCACGCTGACGTTCCTTGCCCTGGATGCCCGGGACAAGCCCGGGCATGACGAGGGAGAGACAGGACGCGCCCCGGATGTCCGGGATCCCAGGAGCAAGCCCGGGGACAGACAAGCCCGGGCATGACGGGGAGAGGCAGGACGCGCCCCGGATGTCCGGGATCCCAGGAGCAAGCCCGACGATGGGCAAGTCCGGGAACGACGTTAGAGGTCATGGCGTTGTGGGGCGGTTCATCGAAGTGAGGGGAGGAGTGGGGCATGCGGCGGTGGCTGGAACGGCTGTATGATGCGTCCGGCGTGGGGGCGGCGGGGATGCTGATCGCCATTTGCGCGCTGGTGGCGGCGCAGATCACGCTCAGGCTCATCGACAACGCGGCGCACCTGCTGACGGGGCAGCGCTACGGCCTGATGATCCCTTCCGTGGCGGAAATCGCCGGGTTCCTGCTGGCGGCGGCGAGCTTCCTGGCGCTGGCGCACGCCTTCCGGCATGGCGCGCACATCCGGGTGAACCTGCTGCTCTCGCGCCTGCCCGCGCCCCTCAGGCGGCTGGCGGAGATCTTCTCGCTGGCGGTGGCGCTGGGGCTGACCGTGTTCTTCGGCTGGAACGTGTGGCTGATGGTGGTGGATTCCTACAGCTTTGGCGAGGTGTCCTACGGCATCATCGCCATACCGCTGTGGATCCCGCAGGCGGCGATGCTGGCCGGCATCGTGGTGTTCGCCATCGCCATCGCCGATGACCTGCTGGCCGTGCTGCGCGGGCTGCCGCCCTCGTATGAACGGGCGGAAGAAACCGGCGCGGCGGAAGACGAGCTGGCAGCGGTGGAGTAGCGGGACATGGCGTCGGGGCCGCTGACATCGGGGCTGGTGCTGCTCATCCTGCTCTTCGCGCTGCTGGGCGCGGGCGTGTGGGTGGCCTTCGCGCTGATGGGCGTGGGCACGGCGGCGCTGGCGTGGTTCACTTCCGCGCCGGTGGGCCAGGCCATGGCCACCACCATCTGGGGGTCGTCCAATTCGTGGGCGCTGGCGGCGCTGCCCATGTTCGTGTGGATGGGCGAAATCCTGTTCCGCACGCGGCTGGCGGAGGACATGTTCCGCGGCCTCACGCCGTGGCTGGCGCGGCTGCCCGGGGGCCTCTTGCACGTGAACGTGCTGGGTTGCGCCATCTTCGCCGCCGTTTCCGGCTCGTCCGCCGCCACCGCCGCCACCATCGGCCGCATGACGCTGCCGGAACTGGCGAAGCGCGGCTATGACGAGAAGATGTGCATTGGCACGCTGGCCGGGTCCGGCACGCTGGGACTGCTCATTCCGCCGTCCATCATCCTCATCGTCTATGGCGTGGCCACCGATCAGTCCATCGCGCGGCTGTTCATCGCCGGTGTCATTCCCGGGCTGGTGCTGGTGGCGCTGTTCATGGGATACGTCATCATCTGGGCGCTGCTGCATCCGGATGGCGCGCCGCGGGCGGAGAAGGCGGCGGAATGGGGCGAGAAGATCGCGGCGCTGCGCTTCCTGCTGCCGGTGCTGACGCTGATCGCCGCCATCATCGGCAGCATCTACGCCGGCGTGGCCTCGCCGACGGAGGCCGCGGCGCTGGGGGTGGTGTTCGCGCTGCTGCTGTCGTGGCTTTCCGGCTCGCTGAACCGGCGCACGTTCACGGCGGCGTTGATGGGGGCGGTGCGCACCTCGGCGATGATCGCCTTCATCCTGGCGGGCGCGGCGTTCCTGACCGTGGCAATGGGGTTCACCGGCATTCCGCGCGAGCTGGCGGCGTGGATCGGGAGTTTCAATCTTTCGCCCTACGCGCTCATCGCGGCGCTGACGGTGTTCTTCATCATCATGGGGATGTTCCTGGACGGCATCTCGGTGGTGGTGCTGACCACCTCGGTCATCCTGCCCATGGTGGAGCAGGCGGGGCTGGATCTCATCTGGTTCGGCATCTACCTCGTCATCGTGGTGGAGATGGCGCAGATCACGCCGCCCGTCGGCTTCAACCTGTTCGTCATCCAGGGGTTGACGGGGCGGGACATCCTGTTCATCGCGCGGGCGGCGCTTCCCTTTTTCCTGCTCATGTGCGTGGCGGTGGCCATCATCGTGGCATTTCCGGAATTGGCCACATGGCTGCCGCGGCAGATGGCGGGGTTTTGAGGGTTGGCCTTTCCCGCGCCGAAACGCGGCCGCAATGAGCCCCCTGCCCCGACAAGGCCCCGTCACCCCGGCGGAAACCCACGGGTGTCCAAGTAAATTTCGGGAACACCCATCAGCATGAAAGGATGGGTTGCCGATACGATCAGGCAGATTGAGAGAGCGTATTTCATCTGCTCGGTAGCCGCATTTTCTCAGCCAAATTCAAATTATTGCGTCATGCCCGGGCTTGTCCCGGGCATCCAGGGCGGCTTTCGTCGGCGGTCATGGCTGCGATTTGCGCAGTGCTTGTTGCGGAGATGAAATGAGAACTTCCAGAAGGGAAACCAAACACTTAGGGGGTCGCTTTGGGTCAAGATCGGTGGCAAGCATGGCTGCCTGTGTGCTTGGCCCTGGATTGCCGGGACAAGCCCGGCAATGACGAATAATAAATTAAATCATTGCCTTATAAACTAGGCTCAGGACCCATAAAGAGCGTGGATGCCAGCGGCATTTTCGCGAAATATCGCTGGCTTTTCGCCCGCAGGGAATAGCCGAAGCTATTTCCAAGGGTGAAAAGCCAGCGAGATGAAGCGAAAATGTCGCCCGAAGGGTCTGGCGCAAATCTCGATAATCCATTGCTGATTGCCGATTTTGCGCCAGACTGGCGCCGCGCAATTTATGGGTCCTGAGCCTAGTATCTCCAATCGCTACAGGATGTAGCGGGAGAGGTCGGCGTCGCGGGCCATGTCGCCGATGCGCTGTTCCACGTAGGCAGCATCCACCCTGATGACCGCGCCGGCGGCGTCGGGCGCCTCGAAGCTGATTTCCTCCAGCACCCGCTCCATGACCGTGTGCAGACGCCGCGCGCCGATGTTTTCCACGTGCTCGTTGATGTCCGCGGCGATGCGGGCGATGGCCTCGATGCCGTCGTCGGCGAACTCCAGCGTCACGCCCTCCGTCTTCAGGAGCGCCACGTATTGCTTCACCAGCGAAGCCTCCGGTTCGGTGAGGATGCGCTTGAAGTCCGCCACCGAGAGCGCGGAAAGTTCCACGCGGATGGGCAGGCGCCCCTGCAGCTCCGGCAGCAGGTCGGAGGGCCGCGCCACGTGGAAGGCGCCGGAGGCGATGAACAGGATGTGATCGGTCTTCACCGGGCCGTGTCGGGTGCTGACGGTGGTGCCCTCGATGAGCGGCAGCAGGTCGCGCTGCACGCCCTCGCGCGAGACGTCGCCGCCGCGCATGCCGGATTCGGCGCGGGCGCAGATCTTGTCGATCTCGTCGAGAAACACGATGCCGGCGTTCTCCACCAGGTGGCGGGCTTGCGTGACGATGGCCTCCTCGTCGATAAGCCGGTCACTCTCCTCGGCCATGAGCGGCTCGAAGGCGTCCTTCACCTTCATGCGCTTCTTCTTCATGCGCGGGCCGAAGGCCTTGCCCAGCATCTCGGAGAGGTTGACCATGCCGAAGGAGGCGCCGGGCTGGCCGGGCACGTCGAACATGGGAAACGAGGCGCCGGAGGTGTCCGCCAGCTCGATGTCGATTTCCTTGTCGTCCAGCTGGCCGGCGCGCAATTTCTCCAGGAAAGCCTGCTTCGTGGCGTCGCTGGCGCCCTGCCCCACCATGGCCTCCACCACACGCATCTCGGCGGCGGCGCGGGCCTGCGGCTCCACCTCGGCGCGTTTCTGCTCGCGCACCAGCAGGATGCCGGCCTCCATGAGGTCGCGGATGATCTGCTCCACGTCGCGGCCAACGTAACCGACCTCGGTGAAGCGGGTGGCCTCCACCTTGATAAAGGGCGCGTTGGCCAGGCGGGCGAGGCGGCGGGCGATTTCCGTCTTGCCGACACCGGTGGGGCCGATCATGAGGATGTTCTTGGGCATGACCTCCTCGCGCAAGGCCTCGGACAGCTGCTTGCGCCGCCAGCGGTTGCGCAGGGCAATGGCGACGGCCTTCTTCGCCTCCTTCTGGCCGACGATGTGCCGGTCCAGCTCGGCGACGATCTGGCGCGGGGTGAGATCGTGCTCCGTCGTGGTGGTCATGAGGCCTCCGTTTACTAGCTCGTTCGCGGCGGAGATTGCATGAGGCGTATATCTGTTGCAAGCGGCGAACATGAAAAAGGCCCGCCGGAGTGTTTCCGGCGGGCCGTTTCGTTGGAACCCGAAGGCCGATTACTTCTTCATCGCCTTCTTGTATTCGTCGTAGTACATGTACTTGCCGTCGTGCCAGATATAGACGACGTAACCCGGCAGGCTGACGTCACCCTTCTCGTTGAAGGACAGCTCGCCCAGCACGGTCTTGAACTTGCCCTTGTGAAGGGCCTCCGTCACTTTGGCCGGATCCACCGTCTTGGCGGCTTCGGCAGCCTGCTTCCACGCCTGCACGGCGGCGTAGGTGTAGAGCACGTAGCCCTCCGGGTTGATGCCGGCGGCCTCGAACTTCTTCACCACCTCGGCAGCGGCCGGGCTCTTGCGCGGATCGGGCGAGAAGGTCATCAGCGTGCCCTCGCCGGCCGGACCGGTGATGTTCCAGTATTCCTGCGTCACCAGGGCGTCACCAGACATCAGGCGGGTCTTCATGCCCTGATCCCGCATCTGGCGCACGATGAGGCCGGCCTCGGTGTGATAACCGCCCAGGTAGAGAATGTCGATCTTGTTCTTCTTCAGCTTGGAAACCAGCGCGGAATAGTCCTTCTCGCCGGCGGTGTAGGAGCCATACATGACCTCCTTCTTGCCCAGCTCGTGGAAGCGCTTGCGCATCTCGTCGGCCAGGCCCTTGCCGTAGGCAGTCTTGTCGTGGAAGATCGCCACCCGCGCGTCCGGGAACTCCTTGGCGATGAACTCGGCCGCCGTCTTGCCCTGCTGGTCGTCACGGCCGCAGACGCGGAAGACGTTCGGGCCGCCCTCATCCGTCAGCTTCGGGTTGGTGGAGGCCGGCGAAATCATCACCACGCCTTCTTCCTCGTACACCTTGGAAGCCGGAATGGAGGAGCCGGAGCAGAAGTGACCGGCCATGAATACCACGCCATCGCCCACCGCCTTGTTGGCCACGGCCACGGCCTGCTTGGGGTCGCAGGCGTCGTCATAGACCTTGCCCTCGATCTTCTTGCCCAGCACGCCGCCGGCGGCATTGATGTCCTTCACCGCCATGTCGAAGCCGTCCTTCATCTGCTTGCCGAAGCTGGCATACTGGCCGGTCATCGGGCCGGCGGTGCCGATTTTCACCGACTCGGCGTGTGCCGCACCGGCGAAACCGAAGGCCGCGACGACGGCAGCCATCATCAGTTTCTTCATGGTTGCTAACCTCCCTCGTAGGATCTGTTTTCTCGCTTTCGCTGGTTCGATGAAGATTCAGCTGAATGCGAGCCCCCGCTGTGGGCAGGAGAGAAGGCTCACGCTCCGAACGGAGCGCAAGCTGCGAAATACAGTAGTTTGCGTTTACGGTGCTGACAAGAGGGAATGGCGCGGCGGTTAACCGGTAAAATTGCAACGAATTGTGGCCGCTCACCCGGCAGGATGAGCGGCCGCCAGCCATCAGATGAAGATGAAGAAGCACACGGCTCAATGCATGCCGCCGCCGGAGCCCATGCCGCCGCCGGAGCCCATGCCGCCGCCGGAGCCCATGCCGCCACCGGAGCCCATGCCGCCACCGGAGCCCATGCCGCCACTGGAGCCCATGCCGCCACCGGAGCCCATGCCGCCACTGGAGCCCATGCCGCCACTGGAGCCCATGCCCATCTGGTTCATTTCCTGATTCATGTTGCCCATGGCTTCATTATTGAAATTCTGCATCTTGCGCGTGCGCTGCCGCGTCTGTTCACGACGACGCTGCTGCATGGCCTCTTCCATCTGCTGCATATCCTGCTGCTGCATCTGTTCCTGCGCCTGATCCATGGTCATGGTTGCGTCCGGCGCTGTCTGGGCAAAAGACGCACCCGTGGTTGCGAAACCCAGCACCAGCGCGGAAGCCGCCAAACGGAAAAACGTTGCTCGCATGTCTTCAATCCTCCTGTCTGGATGTTTGGCCGAGAGATGACCCGCCGGACCCCGGCATGGCGGATCGTCGGTTCCGGTTATGCGTTGGCAGGTCGTATTTTTTCCGGGTGGCGGCTATCAGGTTATTGTCAAGTTGCAGTCCATAGTTTTCGGGAGCATCTGTCCATCACCGGTTGTCATCAGCTCATGCCTCGCACCTCCTTGCATGGCCGCTCTTCATGGCTCCGCCCGCCCCTGCCCGCAGTGATGCGCCGGGGGCTGCTCGCAGTGCCCATCTTCCTGGCAACAGCCGGGGCGGCGCTCGCCATGGGTGGCGGCGCGGGTGGCGGCATGGGTGGCGGCATGGGTGGCGGCGGCATGAGTGACGGCGGCACAGGCTCCGGCGGCATGGGTGGCGGCGGCATGGGTGACGGCGGCACAGGCTCCGGCGGCATGGAAGCCATGCGGGATCATGACATGGCGCTGGAGCAGCATCGGAGTGGCATGACTCCCCCTCTGAGACTTCTCATGCGACAGGTCGGCCGCAAATATCCCGGCAAGGTGCTCAACGTGCGCATGGTGCGCGATAGCAGGGGCAGCGCCTACGTTTTCACCATCATGCAGGGCAACCGTATCCTTCAGGTGAGAATGCCGCTATCCACGGCCAGAGGCCGCAAACAGGGTGGGCGCAGCTACAATTTCAACAGCGACAAACGGCGCTGAACGAACCTCACGGGCAAGGTGATGCGCATTCTCATCGTGGAAGACGAGGAAAACATCGCCCGCGACATCGCACGCGCGCTAAAGCGTCAGGGCTACGTGGCGGATATCGCCCAGGATGGAGAAGACGGCCACTTTCGCGGCTTCACGGAGAATTACGACGCGGCGATCCTCGATCTCGGCCTGCCGGAGCTGGACGGGCTGACGGTATTGCGCAACTGGCGGGAGGAAGGTCGGGACTTTCCGGTACTGGTGCTCACCGCGCGGGACACCTGGCAGGACAAGGTGGAAGGCATAGACGCCGG
>JALUAB010000049.1 GCA_027051195.1 Hyphomicrobiales bacterium | reverse complement strand
CGCTAGGCTCAGGACCCATAAATTGCGCGGCGCCAGTCTGGCGCAAAATCGGCAATTAGCAATGGATTATCGAGATTTTGCGCCAGACCCTTCGGGCGACATTTTCGCTTCATCTCACTGGCTTTTCACCCTTGGAAATAGCTTCGGCTATTCCCTGCGGGCGAAAAGCCAGCGATGTTTCGCGAAAATGCCGCTGGCATCCACGCCTTTATGGGTCCTGAGCCTAGCGCAACGGTTCATGGAGACACTGGCGCATATGGGTAGCCGGGATCCTCGGGACAGGCCCGAGGGCAGGCAAGCCCGGGCATGACGGGGATAGGGAATGTGGCTATGGGAAGCGCCCTGGTTCCTCTTTCGTTAATTGGGGCATGTTGTTGGCTGGTGCGTGGTTGAGCGGCGCGATGCGCTGCCGCTGACGCCGTTATTCACGGAGAGACTGGCGCATATGGATGCCCGCCGTGATCCTCGGGACGGGCCCGAGGAAAGGCAAACCGATATGATACAGGTGAGGGTTTGCGACTGGCCGGGCCTCTCGCACCTTCGTGTCATCCCCGGCCTTGTGCCGGGGATCCATTGCCCATGACGATCAACAGACTCTTGCGTACGGAAGGGAGCTCGTTGTTCGCTCCGAGCACCTGACGCAAACTGACTTCTCGCTTGCAGCGAGATTCATGAGCTGCGGACCGGTCCGGGGTGAGATATCCGGTTCACCCTTCCAACCCGTCGAAGAGGGCGGTGGAGAGGTAGCGCTCGGCGGTGTCCGGCAGGATGACGACGATGCGCCTGCCCGTCATTTCCGGCCGCGCCGCCACGTCCAGCGCGGCGGCCACCGCAGCGCCGGCGGAAATGCCCGCGGCGATGCCTTCATCCGCCGCCAGTTGCCGGGCCGTCCACATGGCACGGTCGCTGTCGATGCGGATGATCTCGTCCAGCATGTCCGTGTCCAAGACCTTCGGCACGAAGCCGGCGCCGATGCCCTGGATCTTGTGCGGTCCCGGCTCGCCGCCGGAGAGCACCGGCGATTCGTCCGGCTCCACGGCGATGATGCGGATGTCCGGATCGCGCTCCTTCAACACCTGGCCGACGCCGGTGATGGTTCCGCCGGTGCCGACGCCGGCCACCACCGCATCCACCCGGCCTTCCGTGTCGGCCCAGATCTCCTCAGCCGTGGTGTGGCGGTGGATTTCCGGATTGGCCGGGTTCTCGAACTGCTGCGGCATGATGGCGTTCGGGTCGCGCTCCACAATTTCGCGGGCGCGCTCCACGGCGCCCTTCATGCCCTTTTCCGCGGGCGTCAGCTCCAGATCGGCGCCGAGCAGGCGGAACATCTTGCGGCGCTCCACGGACATGCTCTCCGGCATCACCAGCTTCAGGTGAATGCCGCGCGCGGCACAGACGAAGGCAAGGCCGATGCCGGTATTGCCCGATGTGGGCTCCACCAGAAAGGTCTGTGGCGTGATGCGGCCCGCGCGCTCCAATGCGTCGATCATGCTCACGGCGATTCGGTCCTTCACCGAGGAGAGCGGGTTGAAAAACTCGCACTTGGCGAGAAGCTCGGCCCCCGCGCCATGCGCCGCGGGCAGGTGGTTCAGCCGCACCAGCGGCGTGCCGCCGATGGCCTGCGTGATGTCCTCGTAGATGCGCCCGCGCGGGGCGGCCAGGGACGCAAGCCTTGCGGTGTTCCGGTCTTTCATGTCCGTCTTTCTCCCTGTTTCACGCCAGCGGGAATGTGGCACGGGGGCGGGGCGTTCGGCAAGATTCCGCCGCTGTGCATTTGCGGTTGACAGTTTCGCCATGCGGGCGCAGACTCCACCGCATGCGGCGCAATGCCGCAACCACAGGATGCATGGCCTCGCGCCGGTTGCATCTCCCGCCGACAGGTTCCCGCCTCGAAGAATTCCTGCCGACGGCATCAGCCGGCCAGAGGGCACCGTTATATCAGAGGGAGGGTAGATCCGATGGAAATGGCGCTGGTCATCGACCCCGGCAAGTGCACCGGCTGCCGGCAGTGCGAGCTGGCCTGCTCGTTCCGCCACACCGGCGCTTTCAACCCGGCGCGCTCGCGCATCGTGGTGTTCAACTTCGATACCAAGGGACGTTTCGTGCCCTACACCTGCACGCAGTGCGACCAGGCCTGGTGCCAGCAGGTGTGCCCTGTGGGGGCCATCACCAACGAGAACGGTGTGAAGGTGGTGCACGAGGACATTTGCGTGGGCTGCAAGGTGTGCACCATCGCCTGTCCGTTCGGCACGGTGAACTACGACCCGGCCAGCGGCAAGGTCATCAAGTGCGACCTGTGCGAGGGCGATCCGGCCTGCGCCGCCGCCTGCCCGACGGAGGCGATCGTCTATACCGACATCTCCGTGCAGGGCTACGAGAAGATGCGCGAATGGGCGGCGCGCACGGACACGGCGCCGGAGGCAAACGCCTGAGCGGGTGCACGCCGGCGAACGAACGCATTCCGAAACGGCACACGAACGGCAAGTTCGGGGAGGACGATAATGAGCTGGACCGGCAAGATCCTGCGGGTGAACCTGACCGAGGGCACCTGGGCCGACGAAGACCTGAACATGGACTGGGCCATGCAATACCTCGGCCAGCGGGGCCTGGGCACGAAGTATCTGGTGGAGGAGGTGGATCCGAAGACCGATCCGCTCTCGCCCGAAAACAAGCTGATCTTCGCCACCGGGCCGCTTACGGGCACGGGCGCCTCCACCTCGGCGCGCTACTCGGTCATCACCAAGTCGCCGCTGACCAACTGCGTGGCCTGTTCCAACTCCGGCGGCTACTTCGGGCCGGAGATCAAGTATTGCGGCTATGACATGATCATCTTCGAGGGCCGTTCGCCGAAGCCCGTCTATCTGTTGATGATGGACGATCACATCGAGCTGGTGGATGCGTCCGACCTGTGGGGCAAGTCCGTGTGGGAGGTGGACGAGGCCATCAAGGACAGGCATCAGGAGCCGCTCCTGCATATCGCCGCCATCGGCCATCCGGCGGAATATGGCGCGCTCATCTCGGCGGTGGTGAACGACGGGCACCGCGCCGCCGGGCGCTCCGGCGTGGGCACCGTGATGGGCGCGAAGAACCTGAAGGCCATCGCCGTGCACGGTACGAAGGGGCTTTCCGTGCGTGATCCGGAAGCCTTCACAGAGGCCGTGGAGGCGGCGAAGAAGGTGCTGGCGGAAAACGCCGTCACCGGCGAGGCGCTGCCCACCTACGGCACGCAGGTGCTGATGAACGTCATCAACGAAATCGGCGCGCTGCCCACGCGCAACGCGCGTGATGTGCAGTTCGAGGGCGCCAACGAGATTTCCGGCGAGGCCATGCACCGGCCGCGGCGCTCCGACGGCAAGCCGAATCTGGTGACCAACCAGGGCTGCTTCGGCTGCACCATCGCTTGCGGGCGCGTCTCGAAGCTGGATATCACTTCCGCCTGCGTGAAGCCGGAGGACAAGGAGAAATACGACATCGCGTCGGGCGGCGTGGAATACGAGAACGCCTGGGCGTTGGGCGCGGATACCGGGGTGGACGATCTGGAGGCACTGACCTACTGCAATTACCGCTGCAACGAACATGCGCTGGATCCGATCTCCGTGGGCGCGACCATCGCCGCAGCGATGGAGCTGTATGACATCGGCGCTCTGACCAAGGACACCACCGGCGGCATCGAGCTGAAGTTCGGCTCGGCGGAGGCGCTGTGCCGGGCGGTGGACGCCATCTGCGAGGGTACGGACTTCGGCAGGGATCTCGCGCTTGGCTCGAAGCGCCTGTGCGAGAAGTATGGGCACCCGGAGCTGTCCATGACGGTGAAGGGGCAGGAGTTCCCGGCCTATGACCCGCGCGGCATCCAGGGCATGGGGCTGACCTACGCCACGTCCAACCGCGGCGCCTGTCACCTGCGCTCCTATACCGTGGCCTCGGAGGTGCTGGGCATTCCGGAGAAGACCGATCCGCTGACCACGGACGGCAAGGCGGCGCTGGTGAAAGCATTCCAGGACGCCACGGCGGCGGTGGACTCCTCGGGTCTGTGCATCTTCACCACCTTCGCCTGGACGCTGGAGGATATCGCGCCGCAAATCGACGCGGCGTGCGAAGGCGAGTGGACGGTGGAAAAACTGCTCGAGGTGGGTGAGCGCATCTGGAACATGGAGCGCAAGTTCAACCTGGACGCCGGCATCACGCCGGAGGAGGACACGCTGCCGAAACGCCTGCTGAAGGAGGCGGCGAAGACCGGTCCGGCCAAGGGGCTGGTGAACGGGCTCGACAAGATGCTGCCCGAATACTACGAGCTGCGCGGCTGGACGCCGGAGGGCTACCCGAAGCCGGAGACGCTGGAACGCTTCGGGCTGGCGTGATGCAGTCGGATGCGAAAGATCTGGTCGGAAGGGATCCCGTTCCCTTCCGACCAAAAGGTGTTCTCACTCCTCGTCATTGCCGGGCTTGTCCCGGCAATCTAGTGCGGTGCGGATAGTGGTTGTGGTCACTTATGGAGTTCTTGCTTGAGGCTCTCGTTTGTGGCCCTGGATTGCCGGCATGAAGCCGGCAATGACGGAAGAATGAAAGAGCTCTCGGTGAAGTTGGCAGAAAGTCGAGACTTCACGAAACAAGGAGCGAGGCCATGCATCATCTCATCATCGGCGCGGGGCCGGCGGGGGTGCGGGCGGCGGAGATGCTGCGCCACCTCGATCCGGCCAGCGAGATCACGCTCATCGACGGTGAGGGCGAGGTGCCCTATTCGCGCATGGCCATTCCCTATCTGCTGGAAGGCAAGATTGGCGAGCAGGGCACCTGGCTGCACCGGCCATTGGACTTCTACTCCGAAAACCGCATCGCGCTGGTGCGGGGCAGGGCGCGGCAGCTCGATGCCGCCAACAGGCAGGTGACGCTGGAAGACGGCACGGCGCTTGGTTACGGCCGGCTACTGGTGACCACCGGGGCGCGCCCCATCAAGCCGCCGGTGCCGGGGCTGGATGGCCCGCGCGTGCGCCACTGCTGGACGCTGGAGGACGCGCGGGCGATCATGGAGCATGCGCAGCCCGGCTCTGACGTGGTGCTGATGGGCGCGGGCTTCA
>JALUAB010000048.1 GCA_027051195.1 Hyphomicrobiales bacterium | reverse complement strand
GTGGCGCAGGCGGAGCTGATGGAATAGTTCACGCCGCGGATCCTGAAATTGGTGGACAGCACGGCAGAGGCGGTGGAGCTCATGGCCTTGGGCACGACGAAGGGGCCCACACGCTTCGGCCCCTTTTCGCGGGTGATGTCCGCCGCGGCCACGATGGCGCGGGTCGAGGGGCCGCCGGTACCGACGATCAGGCCGGTGCGCTCGTTGCTGATGTCGGCTTCCTCCAGTCCGGCATCGGCAATGGCCTGCTCCATGGCGATATGGGCGAATGCCGCGCCATCACCCATGAAGCGCAGCAGCCGCCGGTCTATGACCTCGGCCGGCTCCAACGGTGGCTTTCCGTGCACCTGGCTGCGAAAGCCCAGCTTCGCGTATTCCTCGGCAAACGAAATGCCGGATTTCGCTTCCCAGAGAGAGTGTTTCACCTCTTCGGCATTGGCACCGATGCTGGAGACGATACCGATGCCCGTTACCACCACCCTGCGCATGATCTTCGCCCCGATGGTCATGAGTTTTCAGATCTTCTTCAGCTCGTCCGGCCGGAACAGGCCCACCCGCAGGTCAGTGGCGGTGTAGATGCGCTTGCCGTCACAGAACAGCTCGGCATCGGCCAGCCCCATGAACAGCCGGCGGGTGATCACCCGTTTCGGATAGACAGCATATTCCACCAGCTTCGCATCGGGCAGCACCTGGCCGGTGAACTTCACCTCGCCGCAGCCCAGAGCGCGGCCGCGCCCCGGCCCGCCGATCCAGCCCAGGTAAAAGCCCAGCAGCTGCCACATGGCGTCCAGCCCCAGGCAGCCGGGCATCACCGGATCCTCGTTGAAATGGCAGGCGAAGAACCACAGGTCGGGCCTGATGTCCAGCTCGGCGCGGATCTCGCCCTTGCCGTGGGGGCCGCCCTCGTCGGTGATCTTGGTGATGCGGTCGAACATCAGCATGGGCGGCAGCGGCAGCTGGGCGTTGCCGGGGCCGAACAGCTCGCCGCGCCCGCAGGCGATGAGCTCGTCGTAGTCGTAGCTGGACTTGCGTTCCTTCATGCGGAGGTATCCTTGTGTGGATGAGTGCCTGAGGCGTGCTTTGGACACTTTGCCCCTCCTGTCAAGGGCGGGAACGGGGCGAGGATGTGGCGGTGCCGGCGATGACCGCGCGCAGCAGGGCCAGCTGGCCTTCGCGGTCAGCCGGGGAGAAGCCGTTTTCGATGAACCGCTCCTCGGCCGTGCGCAGGGCCGCGCCCACCGCCGGGCCGGGCGGCACCCCCAGCGCCACGGCGTCGCCACCGGTGAGCAGGAAACGCGGCGGGTTGAAGTTGTCGATGTGCGCCAGCGCGCCGCGCAGGGTATCGTTCCCCCACCCGTCGCGGGCGGCTGCGAGCCGGGCGAGGTCACGGGCCAGCGCCTTGCCGTGGCGATAGACGAGGTGTTGCCAGCCCTTCTCGTCTTTCGGCGGTTTCGCATCGACGAGAAAGCGCAGACGCTTCATCTCCTCCCGTGTCAGGCGGAAGGCGTCGCGCAAACTCTCGCGTGGGCCGCAGAAGGCCACGAGGCGCAGAAACCAGTCGGGCTCCAGCGCCAGTGCCGCATCATGCGCGGCCATGCTTTCGAGCGCGGTGAAGTCGTGGGCACAATCCGCGGGAAACGTCAGCGCCAGCACGCCGGTTTCGTCCATCAGCCGCAGCGCTTCCACTGCGCGCGGGGCCACCAGCAGACGCGTCACCTCCTGGCGGATGCGCTCCTTAGAAATGCGGCGCAGGCCCTCGCTTTCGGCGCGGATGGTGGCCAGCGTTGCCGCGTCCGGTCGTTCCTGCCCGTAGTGTGCCCAGAAACGGAAGAAGCGCAGGATGCGCAGGTAATCCTCGCGGATACGGCGGGCGGCGTCGCCGATGAAGCGCAGGCGGCGGGCGCGGGCGTCGGCTAGGCCGCGCACGTGATCGTGCAACCGGCCCGTGGCGTCCAGATACAGCGCGTTCATGGTGAAGTCGCGGCGCTGTGCGTCCTCCGCCCAGTCGGTGGTGAAGGCGACGATGGCGTGGCGGCCGTCGGTCTTCACGTCACGGCGCAGGGTGGTGACCTCGAAGGCGCGGCCGTCTGCCGCGGCGATGATGGAGCCATGCTCGATGCCCACCGGGTGGACGGAAAAGCCCGCCGCCCGCAGCCGCTTCATGGCCTCTTCCGGCGGCAGCGTGGTGGCGAAGTCGATGTCCGCCACCGGCTCGCCGAGAATGGCGTTGCGCACCGCGCCTCCGACGATGCGGGCGTTGTCCTCCTCCAGCGCGGCGAAGACGGCGCGCACGGCCTCGTCGGCCAGCAGGGCCGAGAGCCTTTCGCGCTCTTCCGGTGTCAGGTCGGGTTCAGGCGGCATCGGCGCTGGCGATCTCCTGCAGGGTTTTCAGCATGCCGGCGGTGGCGCCCCAGATGCGGCGATCGCCCCAGCGCACTACCCAATAGGCGCGGCGGCGGCCGTTCATGCTCACTTCCTCGCGGGCGTAGTTGGCGGCGTCGAGGAAATGAGTGAGCGGCGCGGTGAAGACCTCCGCCACTTCGCGGGCGCAGGGGGTTATGGCGGCGCCGCGCTCCACCAGCCCCACCAGCGGCGCAATGACATGGCCGCTGCCCGTTTCGCGCAGGGGGAGAAAGCCCAGTGGCATTATGCGCTCGGGCGCCAGTCCCACCTCCTCTTCCGCCTCGCGCAGGGCGGCGGCGCGCGCATCCTCGCCCTCGCGCAGACTGCCGCCGGGGAAACAGATGTCGCCCGCGTGCGTCGGCATGGTCAGCGGCCGCACGGTGAACAGCAGGTGCAGCGTGTCCTCCACCGGCAGCAGGGGCAGCAGCACCGCCGCGGGCCTGCCGCGCGCAGCGCACACGTCCGGCGCAGCGGGTGCAAGCCTGTGCCGGGCCAGCGCCGGGAAACGGTCGATGTCAAAACGGCTGCCAACCATGTTACCGGGATTTTTGATGCCGCCCACCGCCCCGCGCTCCCCGCCCAACCACCCGACATGTTGAACCCGAGGTGGTTGGGCGGGGACGCGGGGCGGGAAACAATCTCATTCGGTTATCGAGGCGTGAGCCACAATCGCCGGGCTGTCAAGAGCAGGGTTTTCCACCGCCGGGTTGACAGGGGCGGCGCCGCAACCTGCAATGCGGGCGGCAAAGCGAGGGCCAGGCGATGCGGGCGGAGCGGATATTTCCCACGGTGGCAGGGCTGGCGCGGCGGGCGCTGGATGTGATCGTGCCGCCCCGCTGCGTGGCCTGCCGGGCGGAACTGGGCGCGGAAACGGGCCTGTGCGGCGAATGCTGGGCAGCGCTGACGCTCATCGAGGAGCCCAGCTGTCCGGCCACCGGCCTGCCACTGGTGGGGGAATGGGCGGAAACGGTGGCGAGCCTGCCGGCCAGCGCGAAGAAGCGGCCGTGGGAAAGCCTGCGTGCAGCCGCATTTTATGACGGGCCGGGGCGGGCGCTGGTGCACGCGCTGAAATTTCACGACGATCACGCGCCGGTGCGCCTGATGGTGCGGCTGATGGCCAGGCGGGTGCGGGCACTGGCGCAGGAGCGGCCGGACATGCTGGTGGCGCCCGTGCCGCTGCACAGGTGGCGGCTGTGGCAGCGGCGGTTCAACCAGTCGGCGCTGCTGGCAAGGCTGCTGGCGAAAGAGCTGGGGCTGGCCTTCATCCCCGACCTCTTGCTGCGCACGCGTAACACGACGCCGCAGACGCGCCTTTCCGGCCGGGCGCGGCGGCAAAACCTGAAGCGCGCCTTCACCGTGGCGCAGAAGCACGCGGCGCGACTGAAGGGGCGGACGGTGCTGCTGGTGGATGACGTGCTGACCACCGGGACGACGGCGCGGGCCTGCACCCGGACGCTGCTGAAGGCGGGGGCGGAGGGCGTCCACGTAATGGTTTTCGCCCTTGCCGAGGAGCCGCGGGCGCTTCATATTTGATGGCGGAACCACGTTCACGAACACACGGAAAAGGGATTGCTGCCATCATGGCGGAGGTGATCATCTATGCCACGAAATTCTGTCCATACTGCGTCTCGGCAAAGAAGCTGCTGCGCCAGAAGGGGGTGCAGTTCAAGGAAATCGACGTGACCTTCAATCCCGGGCTGCGCGCCGAGATGACGAAGAAGGCGGGCGGACGCCACACTGTGCCGCAGATCTTCATCAACGGGCAGCACGTGGGTGGCTGCGATGATCTCTACGCGCTGGACAAGGCGGGCCGGCTTGACCCGCTGCTGAAGAAGGCCCGGTGAGGCGAAACCCGCGCCGGGCCGACGAAATCCGGAAACGGGCATGTGAGCGAGACGACGGAAGAACGGACGAACGGAGCCATGCAGGCATTGCGACTTTCCGTGGCGTGTGTGCAGCTGCGTTCGGGCACGGACATTCCGGCAAACCTGCGCACCGCCACCGAATTGATCCGCGAGGCCCGGGCCAATGGCGCACGCTACGTGCTGACGCCGGAAAACACCGCCATCATGGAGGAGGACAAGGAGCGCCTGCGCAACCTCGTGAAGACCATGCGCGAGGATGCGGCGGTGTGCCATTTCTCCGAGGTGGCGAAGAAATACGATCTGTTCCTGCACATCGGTTCGCTGGCGCTGCGCTCGGAAGAGGCGGGCGAGAAGCGGCTGGTGAACCGTTCCATCCTGTTCGGGCCGGATGGAAAGGCCATCGCCTGGTATGACAAGATCCATCTGTTCGACGTGGATCTCAACGGCGAGCACTACCGCGAATCGGACTACATCAAGCCCGGCGAGCAGGCGGTGCTTTCCAACGTGGCCGGCATGCGGCTGGGATTCTCCATCTGCTATGACGTGCGCTTTCCCGAGCTGTATCGCACGCTGGCGGTGGCCGGCGCGCAGATGTTTTCCATCCCCGCCGCCTTCACCGTACCCACGGGCCGGGCGCACTGGCACGTGCTGAACCGGGCGCGAGCCATCGAGAACGGCGCCTACGTGCTGGCGGCGGCGCAGGGCGGGCTGCACGCAAGCGGGCGCATGACCTATGGCCACAGCCTCATCGTTTCGCCTTGGGGCGAGGTGCTGGCGGAGGCGGGCGAGGAGCCCGGCGTGATATACGCCACGCTGGACGCGGCGGAGGTGGCGCGGGTGCGCCAGCAGATCCC
>JALUAB010000047.1 GCA_027051195.1 Hyphomicrobiales bacterium | reverse complement strand
CAACAGAACGTTGCCTTCGTCATCCACCGGTGCGAGAAGGATTTTCGACTCCCATTTCGGCCAGTCCTGCCGCAATGCTTCCACCTGCTCGCGCCAGTGCGGATGCACCTGCACGCCCTCCAGCCACCTTGCAGGAACGCCGACTTCCGACAACGGCCAGGAAGGTTCGCCCCCGGCATCGACACACCACGGGGCGAGGTTACCGTTGCCGATGCGCGCCAGCCGCAGGATGCGTGTGGGTTCACCGAGGCGTGTGGGCTTCCTGTCCTCGTCCAGCCAGCCCTGCATGCGGACATAGCCGTCGTCCAGCGCCAGGAGGTTATATTTCGCGATGGTTTCATCGGCATACCTGCCGGCAAGGGCTTCATCGTCGAACCGTTGCAGCGGCTCCGGCGTGGGCAGGCGTTCGACGCCATAGACGCTCTCCATGAGCCGGCGCAGATCGCGCGGGGCATCGATGGCGCCGGTATCGAACAGCACCCTTGCCGTGCGCCAGAGCAATGCATGGTCACGATAGACGAAAACGCCCTTCCCCCCGTGGCGGAAAAGCCATTGGTCGTCCACTACCCCGGCCGGGTCGGGCATGATGACCAGGAGATTCGGTCCGGCCACGGGGCGCCGCCTGGCCGGGCGAACATCCATGTGGCGCCAGAGGCGGCCGGCGCGTTGGATGAGCAGGTCGATGGGGGCGAGATCGGAAACCATGAGATCGAAGTCGAGGTCGAGGCTCTGTTCGACGACCTGCGTGGCCACCAGCACCCTGCCACGACGCTCGGACGCCCCGGCGTGCTTGCCGAACCTCTTCAGCACGTCTTCCTCGATGCGCAGCCGGTCGCCCATGGCGAAGCGGGCATGGAAGAGTTGCGCCGGGATGTTCCGCTCGCGCAGCAGCCGCATGGCGGCGATGGCATCGTCCACCGCGTTGCGCACCCAGGCGACGGCGGCGCCGTTCTCCACCGCCGCCCGTACCGCTTCCAGGGCCTGTCGCTCGTCCGCCAGGCGTTGCACAGCCACGCGGCGCACCGTGTGCGTGGCCGGGGCGATGCCGCCATGCTCCCGCAAGCCGGTGGAACCCGCCACGGTGATGAGCGGGTAATCACGCGCCCTGCATTCCCATCGCCGCTGCTCCCCGCCGCCATCTTCCAGCCCCTGCCGCCAGGCGGCGGCCAGCGCCTCGCGCCTCTTCCGCGGCAGGGTGGCGGAAAGAACGATAGCCGAGCCGCCCTGCGCCGCGTGGAAGCGCAACAGCGTTTCCAGTTCGTGCGACATGTAGGCGTCATAGGCGTGGGCCTCGTCCACCACCAGCACGCGGTCGGACAGGGCATGCAGCCGCAGGGACTGGAAACGCGTGGGCAGCACGGCAAGCAGCGCCTGGTCGATGGTGCCGACGCCGACATCGGCGAGAAAGGTCTTGCGGCGGTCATCGGCGATCCAGGCCGCGCAGGTGGCGGCCATGCCCTGGCCATTCCCGTTGCCCGCGAAATCCCGCCGCGGCAGGCGCGCCAGTTGCAGGGTGGCGTACCATCGCGGGTTGAGCGTGCGGCGGCCATGGGCCAGCGCCAGCGAGGGCTTCCTTTCCCCTCCCTCGAACAGGCGGCGAAAAACCCCTGAAAAGCGCTCATGCATGGCATTGGCGGTGGCCATGGTCGGGAGGGCGAAATAAAGCCCGCCCGCCTTGCCCATGCGCATCATGCGCCAGGCGAGGAGGGCGGCGGCCTCCGTCTTGCCGGAGCCGGTGGCATCCTCGATGATCGCCAGCGTCGGCCCCGGCGGCAGGTGGAGATCGGCAACGCGCTCCTGCAGGGGGCGCGGCGCGGGAATGTCGAAAAAACGTGCGTAATCGCCACGCCGGGCCGGGGGAGCGGGCAAAAGACCGGCGCCGGCGATGGCGCGCCCGGCGCGCGGGCAGGCATATTCACACCAGTAGGCGGCGGGGTCGATTTCCGGTGGTTCGAAAGGGAAGAAGGTGCGGTTCGACCCCAGCCAGTCCGCCACCACGCACAGGCCGGCAAGCCAGAAGGAAAAGCGCTTCTGGAGCCTCTCGTCGTCGATGCAGGCGGCGCAGGAAGGTGCAAGCAGGCGCACCAGATCACGCATGAAGGCCCGCGCGGCGGCCAGCTCGGGCTCGCCGAACTGCTTGCCGTCCACGTCCGGAAACCCCGGCGGTTCGCCGTGATGACCGGTCACGGCGGCGATGATGGTGGTGCTCGGCTGCCGGAACGCTTCCAGCCCCAGTGCCTGCAGAAGCTCGTCGCGCAGCGCCGCCTGCAGGGCCCAGAAGCCGGCCTCCGAGTGGTGCTTGTCGGCAACGGTCCTGAATGGCCCAAGGACTCGCTCGGGCCAGAACCGGGGAGCCTTGCACTGAAAGGCGGCGGAGAACTTGCCGATGTCATGCAGGCCGACGAGAAAGGTGCAGAGGCGGATGAAAGCCTCCTCTTCCTCCCCCAGCCGTTCGGCCATGCGGCGGGTCTGTTCGCGGCGGGCACGCAGCAATACCCCGGCCACGGCGGCCACGTCCATCATGTGCCACGCGGCGGGGTGCCACGGGTATTCATCCGGCACTTCTTCGCCGCCCTGCAGAGTCTTTCCCCAGAACAGGCGATAGTCGGGTGCATTCCCTTCCGTCATCCGTCTTCCCCCGGCGATCTTGCCATGACGGCCCTGCCTGCCCATATCCCCTGCAAAAGGGGAGGCATGCCATGACCATAACCGCGCATACGTCGGAAGTGGAAGGGTTCTCGGTGCACATGTCGCAGCACCGCATGGGGGGCGAGCTCATCGGGCGGCGCACCATCACGCTGCATTTCAAGCCCAACGGAGAACCGCTGAAGCGCGCCTGCCTGCATTTTCTCCCAGGTGCACAGGGGCGGGAGAACAGCTGCAGCGAAACGACTCTGGCCATCGCCCTGCCTGCGGAGGAGTTCGATCGGTGGCTGCACCTGTTGCAAACGGAAGCTCCGCTCACCTTTTCCTGGACGGTGGATGAGGCGAAAAAGGAAGTGCTGGGCGTTTCCATCTTCACCGGCGAGGAGCCGCCGGGCGAGGGATACGTGGATCTAACCCCGTGAGTCACACCAGGCAAACCTGACGCCGTCTCTTCCGGGCGGCGTTTTTCATTCCTTTTCGCCCCGCCCGTTGAAACCGGTCGGTGGCATTCCCATTCCAGAAAACGGAAGCGGGAAGATTTCTCATCCCGGACGATTTTCACGAAACACAAGGGAGATACACACATGATCATCACGAAGGCGCATGCCATCGCGCTGGCACGCATGCTGGCGAACGACGAGGCGGGCAAGCCAGGCACGGACATCGAGGACGTCGATCGCGAAACCTATCTGGAGCTGGAGGTGCAGGGGCTGGCCCGTGCGGACGGGCCCATCAAGCGCATCCCCACCACGCTGGGGCTGGCGCTGGCGCAGGTCATCCGTGATCTCATCCGCGCCGGCAGGCTGGAACCGGCAGACAAATGGCCCGACGGATGGCGCTTCATCGGCTCCGAAATCATCACGCTGCTGCGCGCGGCGCGGCGCGCCGGGCGTGTCGGCCCGCTGGGCGAGAAGGCGCTGAAGGAGCGCGGGTTGGCCGAGGACTGGCGCGACCCGGAGAAGAAAGTGGAAAAGGTGGTGCTGACCGAGGCCGGCCGGCGCATTCTCGACATCTGGGAGGCGCTGGATCCGGAAATCGCCATCACCGCCGATCTGGCCAATCACATCCGCAAGACCATGGAAGGTCCTGCGGAATCGGCGCGGCTGTCCACCGGCTCGCACGAGGAGCACATGCTGGAAGGCATGCGGCTCATCTGCTACTCGGCGCCCAATTCCGACATCTACGCCTTCACCCCGCTGGGCCGGGCGGTGAAGAAGGCGCTGGAGATGGGCGGCTTCGCCACGGAAGGCTACGCGCTGAGCGAGGACATTCTCAAGCTGCTGGCAGCGTGTGCCGACGGCGAGGAGCTGACGCCGGAGGCCTACGTGCAGCTGGAGGCGCTGGGCTACATTCGCGATATCGACGAGCTGCTTCCGGCAGGTGAATGGGCGCTGGAAGCCTGGAGGCTGTGGCGGCTGCACGAGGAGGACGAGGTCTTCACCTTCGCCATCGAGCACGAGGAGGCGGATGTTCTGAAGGCCATTGCCGCCATCACGGAGAAGCAGAAGGACAATCCGGAATACCGGCCCACCTTTGAGAACATCCGTAGTGAGATGATCGACCGCAAGGTGGCGCAATACAAGGCGCTGATCGAGCGCTACGGGCGGCGGCTGAAGGAGATGCCGGAGAAGTTCCGCCAGATCGCCGAGAAGTTCGCGGAAGCGAAGGATCTGGCCAAATGGTACGATGACAATTTCGAGCTGCGTGAGGCGCTGCTGGCGCTGGAATCGGTTCGGCTTGTCCACACCGGCGAGGATGAGGCGGGACGCACCGTTTACGAGATCACCGAGGCCGGGCGGCGCGTGTGCCGTGACATGGAGCGCAACCACCGTGATGTCAGCTCCACGGCGGTGAAGACGGTGACCATCGCCGCGCACACCCATGATGCGCCGGCGCGGCAGTGGTGGGATGTGGCGCGCCAGGAGCAGATCGTCGGCTCCATGGAGGCCACGGAATCCGGCCGCCTGTATGCCGAGCTCGCCTACTCCACCGAACGCCTGCCGCTGCTGACGCGCCACGAGATGGAGGTGTTTCACCGCATCCCCGAGAGGGGCATGACGGTGGACGAGGTTTACGAGGCTCTGAAGGACAAACTGCCGGAGGAGCGCATCCGCTGGGCGCTGGAGAAGCTGGAGATGCGCCACCTCATCGATATCCTGCCCGATGGCAACGTGGTGGAGACGGAGGCCGGCGAAATCATGGACCGGGCGCTTTCCGGTGTGCCGGAGGGCTTCGGCAATCCCGTCAATCCGGTGGTCTACCGCCTGCTGAAGGCTCTGCGCGAGGTGGGGTCGCTCTACGTGAAGGAGAAGAAGGTGCGCATCCTGCCGCGCAACATCGCCGAGGCCATGAAGCGCTCCGGGCTTTCGAAGGAGGCCTTCGAGAACGCGCTGGAACAGGCGCGCGCCGCCGGACTGGTGGGCCGCAACAGCATCAATGAGGCGGGCCTGCTGGTGCTGGAGGCGGTGGAGAAGATGTCGCCGAAGGGAGAGCGGGCGTTCGCGGCCTGACCCAGCGCCTGGA
>JALUAB010000046.1 GCA_027051195.1 Hyphomicrobiales bacterium | reverse complement strand
ATGGGCGCGGATACGGCTGGCAACAAGGCGGTGAAGGACGCGGCGGAAAAGACGCGGCGTACG
Source organism: Hyphomicrobiales bacterium (assembly GCA_027051195.1). Lineage (GTDB taxonomy): Bacteria > Pseudomonadota > Alphaproteobacteria > Rhizobiales > Aestuariivirgaceae > Thermopetrobacter. The sequence continues at coordinate 5,149 of JALUAB010000046.1, read as the reverse complement.
CTCTCCTTCGGTTTTCGCGAGGTGGCGGAAGAGGAAAAGCAGCATCTCGTGAACGAGGTGTTCTCCCAGGTCGCGCGCCGCTATGACGAGATGAACGACCTGATGTCCGCCGGGCTGCACCGGCTGTGGAAGGACGACTTCGTGGCGGCGCTGAATGTGCCGAAAAGCACGCCCTTTCACGTGCTGGACGTGGCCGGTGGCACCGGCGACATCGCCTTTCGCATCATCCGAGCCGGTGGACCGAAGACACGGGTGACGCTGGCCGACATTTCCTACGACATGCTGCACGAGGGACGGAGACGAGCGCGGGAAGAGAGCAGGCCGGCGCAGCTCGCGTTCGTCACCGGCAACGCCGAGGCCCTGCCCTTTCCCGACAACACCTTCGATGCCTGCACCATCGCGTTCGGTATCCGCAACGTGCCGCACATCGACGTTGCACTGCGCGAGATGCACCGGGTGCTGAAACCGGGTGGGAAGTTCCAGTGCCTTGAATTCTCACAACTTTCCGTGCCGGGGCTGCAGGCGCTGTATGACGCCTACTCCTTCACCGTCATTCCGGCGGTGGGCCGGGAGGTGACGGGCGATGGCGGGCCTTACCGCTATCTGGTGGAGAGCATACGGCGCTTTCCGAATCAGGAAACCTTCCTGTCCATGATCCGCGAGGCCGGGTTCGAGCGGGCGGGCTATCGCAACATGACGGCCGGCGTGGTGGCCATGCACTGGGGATGGAAGATCTGAGACACTTTCAGTGCGCCTCTTCCCAGTTGTCGCCAACGCCAGCATCGGCCACCAGCGGCACCTTCAGCTCCACCATCGGCTGCGGCGCCGTCTCCATCACCCGGCGGATGACGGGAATGGCGGCCTCCACCTGATCGTCTGGCACCTCGAACACCAGCTCGTCGTGCACTTGCAGCAGCATCTTCGCACCGGGGGCGGCCTGCTTCAGCGCGTCCGGCATGCGCACCATTGCGCGGCGGATGATGTCGGCGGCGGTGCCCTGCATGCGGGCGTTCACCGCCGCGCGTTCGGCATAGGCGCGCACGCTGGGATTGCTCGCCGTGATGCCGGGCACGTGCACGCGGCGGCCGAACAGCGTTTCCACGTAGCCCTGCTTGCGCGCCAGTTCCTTCATCCGCTCGATAAATTCCCTGATTTCCGGAAAGCGCCTGAAATACAGCCTGATGTAGTTTGCTGCCTCGTCGCGTGGGATATCCAGCCGCCGCGCCAGGCCAAAGGCGGAGATGCCGTAGATGATGCCGTAGTTGATGACCTTGGCCTTGCGTCTGAGTTCCCTGTCCACCTTCTCCGGCGGCACCTCGAACATCTCGGAGGCCGTGCGGGTGTGCACGTCCTCGCCCTCGCGGAAGGCCTGTTGCAGCTTCTTCACATCCGCCACGTGGGCGAGGATGCGCAGCTCGATCTGCGAATAGTCCGCCGAGATGATCCGGTGGCCTGCCGGTGCGATGAAGGCGGCGCGGATTTTCCGCCCCTCTTCGGTGCGGATGGGGATGTTCTGCAGGTTCGGATCGGTGGAGGCGAGACGCCCGGTGGTGGTGCCGGCCAATGAGTAGCTGGTATGCACCCTGCCCGTCTCCGGGTTCACGTGCTGGGCCAGCGCGTCGCAATAGGTGCTCTTGAGCTTCATCAGCATGCGCCATTCCAGCACCAGTTCGGCGATCTGGGCGCCCACGCCCTCGCCGGCGGCCAGCTCTTCCAGCACCTCGTTGTCGGTACTGCGGGCGCCGGTGGCCGTCTTCTTCGGCGGCGTCAGGCCCAGGTGGTCGAACAGCACTTCCGCCAGCTGCTTCGTCGAGCCGACGTTGAATGCCACGCCCGCCAGCTCGTGGATGCGTTTCTCGATCTCCTTTGCACGGGCTTCGAACTCCTTGCCGAGACGGGCAAGCGCGGCGGTGTCCACCAGCACGCCGGTCATCTCCATGTCCATGACCACCGGCACCAGCCGGCGCTCCTCGATCTCGTAGAGCGCACTCTGGCCGACGTCATACATGTAGGGCTTGAGCATCTTCCACAGGCGCAGGGCGATGTCAGCGTCTTCCGCCGCGTACTCGCAGGCCCGCCGCGGGGTCACGCAGTCAAAGGTGAGTTGCTTCCTGCCCTTGCCCGCGACGTCGGTGAACTCGATGGGCTTGTGGTCGAAGTGGCGTTTCGCGAGGTCGGAAAGGCCATGTCCGCCGAGGCCCGCCTCCAATACGTAGGAGATGAGCATGGTATCATCGAAGGGCGCCACCTCGATGCCCAGACGGCGCATTACCTCGGCGTCGTACTTGATGTTGTGGGCGATCTTGAGCGTCGCGTCGTCCTCCAGCATGGGCTTCAGAAGTGCCAGTGCCTCGTCCTGCGGGATTTGCGGCACCGCCTGTTCGCTGTCGCCCAGCAGATCGCCGTCCTGCAGGTGGTTGATGGGCACGTAGGCGGCGCGATCCGGCGCCAGCGCCAGCGCCACGCCGACGAGATCGGCGCGCATGGCGTCCAGCGAGGTGGTTTCCACGTCGAAGGCGAGATAGCCCTGCTCCGTGGCCTCGTTCAGCCACTCCTTCAGCCGCGCCGCATCGGTAATGAGCTCGTAGCCGGCATGGGTGAAGGGCACATCGCGCAGCGCGGCGCGGGCGTTCTCGGCGGCTGTGCAACGGTTTTCGCGCACGCCTTCGATCAGTTCCTCCACGTCCACTTCCCCGGCCGGCTTCCAGCTTTTCACCTCCACCTTCATGGGCGGGATCTTCGAGGCATCCACGCCCAGGTCCCTGGCGATGCGGCTGGTAATGGTGGTGAACTCCAGCCCTTTCAGGAAGCCGATGAGCTTTTCCGGGTCGGGTTCGTGCACGGCGAAGGCGGCCAGCGGCACCTTTACCGGCACGTGATCGTCCAGCGTCACCAGCTTCTTGGAGATGAGTGCGTCCTGCGCGTGCTTCTCGAGATTCTCGCGGCGCTTGGGCTGCTTGATCTCGTCCACGTGCTCCAGCAGGTTCTCCACCGTGCCATACTGGTTGATGAGCAATGCGGCGGTCTTCACGCCGATGCCGGGTACACCGGGGATGTTGTCGGTGGCATCGCCGGCCAGCGCCTGCACCTCGATGACCTTCTCCGGCGGCACGCTGAAACGCTTTTCCACCTCCTCCGGGCCTATGTCCTTCTCCTTCATGGGGTCGAACAGCAGCACCTTGTGGTCGCGGATGAGCTGCATCAGGTCCTTGTCGGAGGAGACGATGTGCACGGTGGCGCCCTTCTCGGCCGCCTGCTTCGCGTAGGTGGCGATGAGGTCGTCGGCCTCATAGCCGTTCTGCTCCACCAGGGCGATGCCGTAGGCCTCCGTGGCCTTGCGGATGAGCTCGAACTGCGGGATGAGGTCGGCCGGCGGTTCGGGGCGGTTGGCCTTGTATTCCGGGAAAATCTCGTTGCGGAAGGTTTCGCGCGAGGCGTCGAACAGCACGGCGATGTGGGTGGGGCGCCTGCCCTCGTTCATGTGGTGCAGCAGCTTGTGCAGCATGGCGACGAAACCGTGCACGGCGCCCACCGGAAGGCCGTCGGAACGGCGGGTCAGCGGCGGCAACGCGTGATAGGCGCGGAAGATGAAGCCGGAGCCGTCGATGAGCCAAACATGATCGCCGGGCTGCACATCGCGCCAGAACTTCTCGTCCGGCACGTAGATCGCATCCTCGTACATCGCGGATTCGGCGTCCTTCAACGCCTCTTCCCGCGCCTCCTCCTGGCTCATGGCCTCGCGCGCCGCTTCCTTCCTGATCTCGTCCGCCATGAAACATCCCTCCGGCTCTTCCTTCGCCGCCCATAGGGCCACAAACCATGGTTGGCGGCAAGGCGCGGCCCGGATTTGCACATTACGGAAATTTAATCCGGACAATCGCCTTCAAACCGGGTGGGAAAGCGCCATCTGATGGGGCGAGAGGAGGGAATATTTTCTTATTCTCTCCGGAGGGGAACCGTCCCGCGTTCCAGTTTCGGTGCGTTGCGGAGCTGCCGGAGGCGCTTTCGGCGGCACGGGCGGTTTCGTGCGTGGACACGATGGAAAATTGAAGGAAAGGAGGACGAAACGATGCGGTTGAAATGGTTGAACGGCGTGGCCGTGGCGGCGCTTGCACTGGTGTTGGCGGGCGCGCCGGCGCTGGCCAAGGAGGAGAAGCAGGCGCAGACCAGGGCGGCGGAAAAGGCACCCGCCAAGGCCGAGAGCAAGGCGCTGAGCACGGCGAAGACTGCCGCTCGCAAGGCCGCAAAGTCGCGGGGCCAGAAGCAGGCGCAGGCGGAGCGCGCCAAGATCATCGAGGAGGCCGTGCAGGCGCTGGTGCAAACGCGCAAGGCCATCGTGGCGCTTGAGAAGAAGGACAAGGAAGCCACGCTGACGGCGCTGGAGCGGGTCATCGGCAAGCTGGAGATCATCCTGGCGCAGGACCCGAACCTGGCGCTGGCGCCGGTGGACGTGGTGTCCTACGCGCTTGACGTGCACGCGGACGTGGCGAGCGTGAAGAAGGCCGTGGAGCAATCCATCAGGCTGCTGAAGGAAGGCCGGGTGCAGGATGCGCGTGCGATTGTCTCCAACCTCGCCAGCGAGCTGGTGATCGAGATCACCAACATCCCGCTGGCCACCTATCCGGACGCCATCAAGGCGGTGGTGCCACTGGTGCAGGCGGGCAAGTTCGAGGAGGCCAGGCAGGCGCTGATCGCGGCGCTGAACACGCTGGTCATCACCCGACACATCATTCCGCTACCCGTTCTGCGGGCGGAGCAGCTGCTGCTGGCGGCGGAAAAACTGGCGGAGAAGAAGGGCCGCAGCAAGGAAGAGCAGAAGCAGCTGGAGGACCTGCTGGGGGCGGCCCGGGCCGAGCTGCAGTTCGCCGAGGTGCTGGGTTATGGCGAGAAGGGGGACTTCAAGCCGTTCTACACCGCCATCGACGAGATCGAGAAGAAGGTGGCCGGTGGCAAGCATGGCAAGGGCTTCTTCGACGAGCTGAAGAAGGCGCTGGAGAAGTTCCGCGAGAAGCTGTTCTGAGGCACATTCGAGAGCGCGGCACGGGGCGCCGGTGGCCGGAAAGGGGCCGCCGGCGTCTTGTCTTTCGGGCGCGAGCGGGCACAATGGCGGTCAAGCGAACCATCATGACCGGGAGGGATGATTCATGGC
>JALUAB010000045.1 GCA_027051195.1 Hyphomicrobiales bacterium | reverse complement strand
CAGGACGTGAAGCGCCTCGACCGTCTCATTTCCGACATTTCCGACGCCTCCCGGCTGGATGCCGAGCTGGCGCGCATCCACGCCGAGCCGGTGGATCTCTCGGAGCTGGCCGAAACACTGGCCCGCGTGATGAACGAGACGGCCCGGCCCGGCGAGGCGAAAATCGTCATCCTGCGTGAGCACCTGGCGCGCAACATCTCGCGCAAGGATCCGTGGGTGGTCATGGGCCATGACGTGCGTCTTGCGCAGGTGCTGCGCAACCTGCTGGCCAACGCCCGTTCGTTCTCGCCGGAGAACGGCATCATCCGCGTGCGGCTGAAGCGCGTCGGCGATGAGGTGGAGCTGGCGGTGGAGGACGAGGGGCCGGGCATTCCGCTGGAAAACCTGGAGAAGATCTTCCAGCGCTTCTACACCCATCGGCCGGCCAGCCACTTCGGCCAGAACTCCGGTCTGGGCCTGGCCATCTCGCGCCAGATCGTGGAGGCCCACGGCGGCCGCATCTGGGCGGAAAACATCGTCAAGCGCTTTCCCGACGGCGCAGAACGCATCGCCGGCGCCCGCTTCGTGGTGCGCCTGCCCCATGCGAGCCGCACGGAATGATGCGCGGGGGTCATTCATGCTTCGCTAACCATCCCGGCGCCAGAATGCTCCCAGCCCTTTCCGGAGACAGCCGCATGCGCCAGACCCTGATAGCCGCGAGGCCGTTCCTGTCCCTGGCGCTGGCCGGGCTGCTGCTGGCCGTCGTGTCGTTGCCCGTGCCCGCGCCGGCACAGGATTCGCTCAAGCGCCGGGAGCTGGAACACCTGAAGGAGCGCATAGAAAGAGCGCGCAGGGAGCAGCACCGGCTGGAAGGAGAACGCGAGGCCCTGCGCCGGGAAACGGAACGTATCTCCAGCGACATCGTGCGGCTGGCCGCCCGCGTTCAGGCTCTGGAACAGCAGCTGGCCCGTGCCGAACGCCGCATTGGTCGGCTGGAGAAACGGCGCGGCGCCATTCTGCTCAAGCTTTCCGCCAACCGCGCTGCCACCGCCCGCCTGCTGGCCGCCCTGCAAAGGCTCAGGAGCGATCCGCCGCCGCCGTTCGTCACCCATCCGGAAGACGTGCTGAAGGCAGTGCGCGGCGCGCTGGCCATGGGCGCGGTGTTGCCCGGCATGCGCCGGCAGGCGCAGGCCCTGCGTCACGATCTGGAACAGCTGGCGCGCGTGCAGAAGCAGCTGCGCGAGGAACGCGAAAACCGCCGCGGGAGCCTCACCCGCCTGCGCGAAACCACTGGCCGCCTGCAAGGCATGCTGCGGCTCAAGCGGGAGCTGCTGGCGCGCACGGAAAGCCAGCTGTACACCCAGCGCCGCAACCTGGCCCTGCTGCTGAAGCAGGCGAAGACCCTGCAGGAACTCATCACCACCCTGGAAAGGCAGCGCCGGGTGGCGGAGGAAAAACGCAAGCGGGAAGACGGACAGCTAGCGCGGCCGGGGCGGAATGTGCCGCAGCGGAAACGGAGCGCCGCCGCGCCGGAGGCGTTGTCTCCGCCACCCGTCCGGCGCGTCGCCTTTCCCACGCTCAAGGGGCGTCTGCCCTGGCCGGCGCAGGGGCGTCGCATCGTGCGCTTCGGGCAGGACACGAAGCTGCTGGGCCGTTCGCGCGGTCTTTATCTCGCCACCCTGGGCCGCGCCGTGGTCACCGCACCGGTGGATGCGAAGGTGGAGGTGGCCGGCCCCTTTCGCACGTATGGAAAACTTGTCATTTTGGACGCCGGCGGGGGATATCGTATATTGCTGGCGGGATTGCACGATCTGAACGTGAGAACGGGCGAGGTGGTGCGTGCCGGCGAACCGGTGGGACGCATGGGCAGACGCCCTGCGCCGGCCACCATACCGGACGAAAAAGTTGATACGGACCGGCCCATCCTCTACATGGAATTGCGACACGGAAACAGGCTGATGGATCCGTCACGCTGGCTGGCTGGTAGCCGGCGGGCGGCAGCACACGGGAAATGATGATGAAACGCCTCGTGAAAAGCGTCTCCCTCGTTCTTGTCGGCGCCTTGCTCTCCACCGGCGCCTGGCATGCGCTGCAGGCGGCCTCGGCGCCGAATGCCGACGAGAACATCGAGGTTTACAAGCAGCTGGACCTGTTCGGGGAGGTCTTCGACCGCATCCGCCGCGAATACGTGGAAAAGCCCGATGAGAAAAAGCTCATCGAGGCCGCCATCAGCGGCATGCTGAAGTCGCTGGATCCGCATTCCAGCTTCCTCAATGCCAAGAACTACCGCGACATGCTGGTGAACATCCGCGGCGAGTTCGGCGGTCTGGGCATCGAGGTGACGATGGAGAACGGCGTCATCAAGGTCGTCTCGCCCATCGATGAAACCCCGGCGGCCAAGGCGGGCATTCTCGCCGGCGATTACATCATCAGGATCGACGGCAAGCCGGTGAAGGGCATGACGCTCGGTCAGGCCGTTGAGAAGATGCGCGGCAAGGTGGGCACGCCCATCACCGTCACCATCCTGCGCAAGGGGCGCAAGGAGCCCTTCGACGTGCGCATCGTGCGCGACATCATCCGCATCCGCTCGGTCAGGTGGTCGGTGGAGGGTGGCGATATCGGCTACATTCGCATCACCCAGTTCAATGAACAGACCGGCCCGAAGCTGAAGGAGGCCATCGAGGACCTCAAGAAGAAGCTGGGCGAGAGGCTGAAAGGCTTCATCATCGACCTGCGCAACAATCCCGGCGGCCTGCTGGATCAGGCGGTGGCGGTGTCCGATGCCTTCCTCGACAAGGGCGAGATCGTCTCCGTACGCGGCCGCAACGATTCCAAGCGCTGGGACGCCACCCCGGGCGACCTGACCGGCGGCAGGCCCGTGGTGGTGCTCATCAACGGCGGTTCCGCCTCCGCTTCGGAAATCGTCTCCGGCGCGTTGCAGGATCACAAGCGAGCCGTGCTCATCGGCACCCGCTCCTTCGGCAAGGGGTCGGTGCAGAAGATCATCCCCCTGCTGCCGGACCGCGGCGCCATCCGCCTGACCACGGAGCGCTACTACACGCCGTCTGGCCGCTCCATCCAGGCCCGGGGCATTCACCCCGATCACGTGGTGGAGCAGGAGCTGCCGCCGGAGCTGAAGGGCAAGGAGGACCAGCTGCGTATCAAGGGCGAAGCCGGGCTGGAAGGCCACTTGCGCAATGACAAGGAAAAGGAGGCCGACGCCCCTTCGCTTGTATATGTCCCGCGTGACAAGACCAGGGACACGCAGCTGAAGGCGGCCATCAAGTTCCTGCACGGTGAAAGCATCGCCATGCTGGTGAAGAAGCCGAAGAAGAAGGCTGAAGAGAAGAGCGCCACTGCCGGGAGCACGCCTGAAACATCGAAAAAGGCGGAAGAAAAGAAGTTGCGGGAGTCTGTGCCGCAGGCGAAGTGAGCTTGTTTTGCGCCATGAATCCGGGCCGCCGCCTCCTCATTGGGCGGCGGCCTTTTCGTGGCGCATCCACCAAGGTTCACACGTGCTGACCGCCGTTGATGTGCAGTTCCGCGCCGGTGACGTAGGACGATGTGTCCGTGCACAGGAAATAGATGGCCTTGGCCACCTCTTCCGGCTGCCCCAGCCGGCGAAGCGGGATTTGCTCCACCAGCTTCTCGGTGCCGGGCGAAAGGATGGAGGTTTCGATCTCGCCGGGACTGATGGCGTTGACGCGAATGCCGTAGGGGCCGAAGTCGTGCGCCATTTCCCGCGTCAGCGCCGCCAGCGCCGCCTTGGACGTGGCGTAGGCCGACCCGGCGAACGGATGCACTCGCTGCCCGGCGATGGAGGTGACGTTCACCACCGCACCCTTCGCCGCTTTCAGTTCTTCGATGAGTCCGCGCGCCAGCATGATGGGCGCGAAGAAGTTCACCTGGAACACCGTCTTCCAGTCGGCGATGGAAGTGTCGATGGAGTTCATGCGTGCACCACCCGGCAGCTTCGGCGAGATGGCGGCGTTGTTCACCAGCGCGTGCAGCTTGCCGCCGTCCGCCTTCAGCCGTTCGCGGATCTCGCCGATGGCCTTCTCGATGCTTTCCTCCTCGGCCAGATCCACCTGAATGTGATCTTCCTCGCCGTGCAGCCACGGGCAGTCTTCCGGAAATGGCTGGCGTGAACAGGTTATCACGCGCCAGCCGGCGGAGGAGAATCGCTTCACCGTGGCGTGCCCGATTCCGCGGGAAGCGCCGGTGAGCACCAGTGTCCTGCGCTCGGTCTGTTCGCTCATGTCACCTGCTCCCGGTTTGTCAACGGCACCATCATGCCGCCCGCGACTGCGGCGTCAAGCGCCGCGCTCGGAGCTTTCACGGATAGAGACGCCGCTTCGTCCACGGCGCCTCCGGCGCCTCGCGGGTGAACTGGATGCGCTCGTGCAGGCGGAAGGGCCGCTCGTGCCAGAATTCCATCTGCACCGGAATCACCCGCACACCCGTCCAGTATGACGGCCGCGGCACCTCGCCCAGGCCGAAGCGCGTGGCCTCGCGCAGCGCGTTCTTCTCCAGCGCGTGCGGGCTTTCCATCTCCCGCGACTGCTTCGACGCCCACGCCCCGATCTGCGAGCCTTTCGGCCGCGTGGCGAAATAGGCGTCTGCCTCCTCGTCGGAGACCTGCTCGGTGATGCCGCGAATGCGCACCTGCCGCTTGAGGTTGCGCCACCAGAAGGTCAGCGCCGCCTTGCCCGTGGCGCGGATTTGCCTGCCCTTGGCGCTTTCCATGTTGGTGTAGAAGACGAACCCGCGTTCGTCGAAATCCTTCAGCAGCACCATGCGCGCATCCGGCATGCCCGTCTCGTCCACTGTGGCCAGGCACATGGCCTCTGGGTAGATGGGTTCGGCCTCCTTCGCCTGCTCGAACCAGCGGGCGAACAGGGCGAACGGATCGTCCGCCTTGGCGAAATCCGGCTCTGCCCTGAGCGCCTTCAGCTCATCGATGAGATCGGCCATGATGCATTCCCGTGTTGTCGGTCCGTGCAACAGATAGTGCATCGCGTGCCCTTGCGCCAGCGCTTGCGGCACGGCAAAAGGGGCCGGAGGTTTCCAATGCAGAAACACGGAGGCGGGTAACATGGGCGAATGCAGGGTGCTCGAGGGCCGCAAGGGGCTCATCATGGGCGTGGCCAACAACCGCTCCATCGCCTGGGGCATCGCGAAGGCCTGCGCGGAGGCGGGCGCGGAGCTGGCCTTCACCTATCAGGGCGAGGCACTGAAAAAGCGCGTGCA
>JALUAB010000044.1 GCA_027051195.1 Hyphomicrobiales bacterium | reverse complement strand
TTTCCAAGACCGTGAACATGCCCAACGACGCCACGGTGGAGGACTGCCTGAAGGCCTACGAGCTGTCCTGGAAGCTGGGGCTGAAGGCCAACGCGCTGTATCGTGACGGCTCCAAGCTCTCCCAGCCGCTCATGGCCCAGGTGCTGGAGGACGATGACGACGAGGAGGCCGAGACGGCGGAGGAATTCGCCGAGGAGGTGGCCTATACCAGACCTGCGGCCCAGCGCACCGGGCGCGTGGTGGAGAAGGTCGTCGAGAAAGTGGTGGAAAGGGTGGTGGAGGTGCGCCGCCGCGAGAAGCTGCCCAATCGCCGCAAGGGCTACACGCAGAAGGCCATCGTCGGCGGCCACAAGGTCTATCTGCGCACCGGCGAATACGAGGACGGCCGCCTGGGCGAGATCTTCATCGACATGCACAAGGAGGGCGCCGCCTTCCGCGCCATGATGAACAACTTCGCCATCGCCGTCTCGCTGGGCCTGCAATACGGCGTGCCGCTGGAGGAATACGTGGAGGCCTTCACCTTCACCCGCTTCGAGCCGGCCGGCATTGTGCAGGGCAACGACACCATCAAGCAGGCCACTTCCATTCTCGACTACATCTTCCGCGAGCTGGCCATCTCCTATCTCGGCCGCACGGATCTGGCGCATGTGGATCCGCACGATGCGCGATTCGATGCGCTGGGCCGCGGAGTGGTGGAAGGCAAGGCGCCGGAGAAGGGCGAGAAGGAAGAGGCTCCTTGCGCGCCGCACGCGGTGCCGGCCTCGAAGCTGGTCTCCACCGGCTACCTGCGCCATCCGGTGCCGGACAACGTGGTGCTGCTGCCGGGCAACGAGCTGGCGCTGGTTGCGGACGATGCCGACGCCCTGATGCGCGAGGTGGAGGCGCTCACCGGCAGCAACACTGCGCAGGCCGCCACCGGCTTTGCGGAGGAGAGTGCGCCGGTGCTCACGCCCGACGCCGGTCAGGCCGCGCAGGCCAATCCGGCGGCCTCCACGGCAGCGGCCACGGAAGGATCCGCCGCGCTGGACGTGACGGCGCAACGCATCGTGGAGGCGCGCATGAAGGGCTACGAGGGCGAGGCCTGTTCCGAGTGCGGCAACTTCACCATGGTGCGCAACGGCACCTGCCTGAAGTGCGACACCTGCGGCGCCACCTCCGGCTGCAGCTGAGCGGGCAGGTGAAACCGAATACGGCTGAAGGCGCCGCGGGCGGAGAACGCGCTCGCGGCGCCTTCTGACATTTCACGAAATGGGAGGAAGCAGCATGCCGCTGGCGCCGGAACACCTGCCGGAAGGGGTCTGGGCCGTCATCTTCATTTCGAAGTTGAAGGAGGATGCGCCGGGCTACGCGGAGACGGCCCGGCGCATGCTGGATCTGGTCGGGGCCATGCCTGGCTTCCTGGGGCTGGCCAGCTGGCGCGACGAGGAGGGCAGGGGCGTCACAATCAGCTGGTGGCGTGATGAGGAGTCCATCCGCCGCTGGCGCGACCATCCGGACCATGTGCGGGCACGGCTCCGCGGCGATGAAGAATGGTACGACGACTGGCAAATCCAGGTCTGCCGCGTGGAAAGACTCGCCCGCAAGGCTGCCACCTGAGGGCACGCATTGCCCCGCCCATGTGCCGTGTTCTCCCGCGAAGGCGGGGGGCTTCCGCTCATGGCCGGCGCACGTCCACCCGGGCGTCAGGGCAGTGGTTGCCCGTGAGCGTGTCCTGATAGAGATGCAGCCGTGCGGCGAAGGCACGGGCGTATCCCGGCGCCACCGCCCGCAGGAACGGCATCGCCCCTGCATCATCGACGTAGATCCGGAAATCCACCGTCCAGCCCTCCGGGGCGCGGGCGAAGACGATGGCGCGGATGGTGGAATCCGTGAAGAACCAGGGCCTGATGGGCAGGCCGTAAGGATTGCAGTTCAACACCTTGCACGCATCCCGGTTGTCCTCGCGTAGCAGCTGTCGGCAGCGGTGTAAATTGCCACGCTCCTGCGCGCAGGCCTCCAGCAGCCGGAAGGCCTCGCGCACCAGCGCCACCTGCGCTTTCGGCGCCGCCGGTTCGCGCCAGCGCCGCAACCTCTGGCACTTCTTGCGGCCCGCCGTTTCATCGCACCACGGTGCCATTGGCCTGCCGGTCAGCTGCTGCAACACGGTGGCACGCCACACGCGCACCATGCCTGCGGCGTCCAGCCGTCCGCGGCCGGGGCACCACGTTCGGCCATCGGGCGCTGCGCCTGGCCACCAGAAAAACAGGGCCACCGCCAGGACTGCGGCGATGACGAGCAACATGTTGCGCATGCGGAAACCCGCTTCGATGCATGTCAGCGCACCTCTTTCCGCATTGGGTTACCACGCGGAGAAGGTGTGGGAAAGCGCCTGCTCCGGTTTCGGCAGGAGGAAGGGCAAGGGTTCAATTGCGCCGCCGCCGGCCGGCATCAGCGGAATCGTACGGGTTCTCGACTTCCTTGAACTTCAGCCGGATGGGCACGCCCCACAGGTCGAAGGTGTCGCGCAGGCTCTTCACGAGATAGCGGCCATATTCCGCCGGCACCTTGTCCGCCCGCTGGGTGAACACCACGAAGGTGGGCGGCCGCGTCTTCGGCTGGGTAATGTAGCGCAGCTTGATGCGCCGCCCGCCCGGCGCCGGTGGCGGGTGCCGGGAGACCGCCTCTTCCAGCCAGCGGTTCAGCTTCGCCGTGGGGATGCGTTCGTTCCACTTCTCCCACGTGGCGAACACCGTCGGCATCAGCTTGTCCACGCCCTTGCCGGTGCGCGCCGAGAGCGTCACCACCGGCGCACCGATGATCTGCGGCAGCTTCTCGTCCACCAGCCGCTCCAGCTCCTTGCGGTAACGCGCGCGCTGATCCGGAGGCACCAGATCCCACTTGTTGATGGCGATGACCACGGCGCGCCCCTCTCGCGCCATGAGGTCGGCGATGGCAAGATCCTGCTTGCGCAGCGGCTCCGTGGCATCCAGCAGCACCACCGCCACCTCGCCGTATTTCGCCGCGCGGATGGCATCACCCACGGAGAGCTTCTCCAGCTTCTCCTTCACCTTCGCCTTCTTGCGCATGCCGGCGGTGTCCCACAGTTTCACCGGCCGCTTGTGCCACGTCCAGTCGATGCCGATGGCATCCCGCGTGATACCCGCCTCCGGGCCGGTGAGCAGGCGTTCCTTGCCGACGAGCCGGTTGATCAGCGTGGACTTGCCCGCGTTCGGCCGCCCGACGATGACCATCTGCAGCGGTTTGACCGGTTCGCGTTCCTCATCCTCCCCCACCTGCGGTGCTTCCCCGGCCGGTTCTTCATCAGAGACTTCGGGCTTCTCCTTCTTCTTGCGCTTTTTTTTCGCCGCCCGATGCCGTTCCTTCAGCAGCAGGAATTTCTCCTCGAGCGCATCGTGCAGCGCGTCCATCCCCAGCCCGTGCGCGGCCGAGAAGGGAACGGGCTCCTCCAGCCCCAGCGCCCAGAATTCCGCCGCTGCCGCCTCACCCTCGTTACCCTCCGCCTTGTTCACCAGCAGGATGGCCGGCTTGTCGCGCTCGCGCAGCAGCCGCGCGAAGTGTTCATCATCCGGCATCAGCCCGGTGCGCGCATCGGTCATGAAAATCACCACGTCCGCCTGGTCGATGGCGCGTTCGGTCATTTCCGTCATGCGCGCGGCCAGAGTGCCTTCCTCGGCGTCCTCCAGCCCGGCCGTGTCCAGCACCGTGAAGTGCAAGTCGCCCAGCTTCGCCTTCGCTTCGCGGAAATCGCGTGTCACCCCCGGCTCGTCGTGCACGATGGCCAGCCGCTTGCCCACCAGCCTGTTGAACAGGGTGGACTTGCCCACGTTGGGCCGGCCAACGATGGCCACGCTCGGCAGCTTTTTCTTCCTGGCCATAGGAAGGCATTCCTCGTTGTGCGTGAGCTATGCGTGCGTCAGGTCTCCATCCGCCCCACGCCCCCGCCCAACCTCTTGCGCACCATATCGGGAGGTTGGGCGGGGGCGTGGGGCGGTGGGCGGTTTCAGGAAAAACGCGACAGGCCACCCTCGTCGTCGAGCACATAGACGGCGTTGCGCGCCACGATGGGTGCCACGTAAACGGCCGCGCCCACCTTGTGCGTGCGCAATAACTGGCCCCCCTCGGCGAGGATTTCAAGCAGCTGTCCTTTCGAGCCGGCAACCAGCAGCCGCCCGCCGCCCATCACCGGGCCGGCCAGGCTGCCATTGGCCGGCGTGGCGCTCCAGCGTACCTTGCCGGTAGTGGCGTGGATGGCGTGCAAGGTGTTGCGCCCGGAAAGGTGAAACAGGTAGTTGCCGGCCAGCCACGGCGTGTTGCGGCCGGGCAGGGCGCTGCTCCACAACTCTTCGCCGGATACCGCGTCGATGGCCGCCATGTCCCCCAGCGCAGCCACGCCATAGACGCGCCTGGCGTCGATGACGGGCCGTGCCGCGATGTCGGTGATGGTGGCGGCGGCGGAAAGCGTGTGGCTCCAGCGCTCGCCGCCCGCGGCCGTCAGCGCCACCAGATCGCCACCGGAGAACGGACACACCACCAGCGCGCCGCGCACCGCCGCCGCCGCCGCCGAGATCAGTCGCGTCTGCCCTCTCGGCCCCTGGTATTCCCACAGCTTGCCACCATTGGCGGTGGTCACCGCGTGCAGCGTATCGCCGTTGTCGCGCACGAACACGCGGCCATTGGCGTGCACCGGCGGCGTGCGCAACGCGCGCCCGAATCTGACCCGCCACAGTTCCGCGCCGCTACCCGCGCCCAGCGCTACCAGCTCGCCGAATCCCGTGGCGGCGAACACGGCACGCCCATCCGAGCACAGCCCGCCGCCGAAGCCGTCCGCCGGATCCTCCCCCTTCGGCACCAGCGAGCGTTCCCAGACCTTGCGCCCCGAATCGGCGTGAAAGGCACGCACCGTGGCCTTTGCGTCCAGCACGCAAACGAGATCGCCGACGATCACGGGCGGGGCGGAAATGCGGTTCGCTCCTTCGGAAGGTGCGGCGGCGCGCACCCGCCAGCGCCGTGAGATGCGCTCGGGCAGGGCAGGGTTGCCGACGACGCCACTGGCCGTGCCACCCGGCTGCGTCCATTGCGCAATGGCCACGGGCTGCGGAATCAGCACCGGCTCGGTCGCCTTGCCGGCCTTTGCCGCCGCGCCCAGCACCGGTTCGCGCTTGCCGGAAAGCGGCGCGTCGTCCGCCTTGCCCAACAGGTCGTCCAGCAGGTCGCCGGTTTTCGCACAGCCGGAAAGCAGCG
>JALUAB010000043.1 GCA_027051195.1 Hyphomicrobiales bacterium | reverse complement strand
AAAGGCGCACGTCCTCATACCCCAGCGCCTTCAGTTGCAGCCAGCCGAGGCTCATGCGGAAGCCGTCGTGGCAGTAGAGCACGATGGTCTTGTCCTTCGGCACGGATGCATACATCCTGGCGATTTCCGATAGCGGCTTCCATTCCTTCGTCTCTGGCTCTGAGCCATCCAGCGAAACGATGTTGATGGCACCCGGAATGTGGCCGCCGCGCACCGCATGGGTGAGACGTTCGCCGGTGTAGCCGAAGGCGGGCCGCGAATCGATCAGCACCACATTCTTCTCGCGCCGCGAAACCACCTTGTCATAGACGTATGTCCACTCCACGAACATGGACTGGTTCGCGGGCTTCAGCGTCACTGTGCCGGGTTTCACCTCCGGCTCTTCCTTCGTCAGCTCATTGAAGGCCTGCCAGGCGGTGATGCCACCGTTGAGGATCTTCACCCGCGTCATGTCATAGCCATACAACGCAAGCAGGTAGTAGAGCCGCGCGGCCAGCGGGGTGCCGGAATCGTCGTAGATGACGATGAGGCTGTCGTCGTTCACGCCCCAGCGGCGTAGCGTTGCCTGGAACTGCTCGCGCGGGGGAAAGCGCATCATCGGCACACCGTAATTCTCACCCAGATCCATGAACCGCTTTACCTGGATGGCGCGCGGAATGTGGCCGATGGTGAAATAGCGGTGCGGGTAATATCGAACCTCCAGCAACACCAGCTTCGGGTTGTCCAGTTGCGATTCCAGCCATTCGGCATCCACGAGAAAGTCCGGCGTTTCCGCCGCGCGCGAGATCGGCGCAGTGAAAAGCAGAAACAGCAGCGCAAAGGCGGCGAAGAAACCTTGAGCGAAACGGAACGAACGGACGGACATGGGTGTTTCCTCCCTGTTGTTGACGATCAAGCGCCTTCTCGGTGTTCCACGGGGATGGCGCATTCATACCAACCCCTCGTGCGGTTCACGATGCGCACCACGGAAAGCATCACCGGCACCTCCACGAGCACGCCGACCACCGTGGCCAGCGCCGCGCCGGAGTTGAAGCCGAACAGGGCAATGGCCGTGGCCACCGCGAGCTCGAAGAAGTTGCTGGCGCCAATGAGCGCGGACGGCGCGGCGATGCAGTGGGGAAGGCCGAACAGACGGTTGAGCAGGTAGGCCAGCCCCGAGTTCAGATAAACCTGAATGATGATGGGAATGGCCAGCAACAGAATGATGAGCGGCTGGCGCACGATCTGCTCGCCCTGAAAGCCGAACAGCAGCACCAGGGTCGCCAGCAGCGCCAGCATGGAGGGCGTCTCCAGTCGCTTGAGCGTGCGCTCCAGCGCCGGCGCGCCGCCGGCGGCCAGCAGTGCCTTGCGCCAGATTTGCGCGACGACGACCGGGATGACGATGTAGATGACAACGGAGAGGAACAGCGTCTCCCACGGCACGGTGATGGCCGACAGGCCCAGCAGCAGCGCCACGATGGGGGCGAAGGCGACGATCATGATGGCGTCATTCAGCGCCACCTGCGAGAGGGTGAAGTTCGGGTCGCCTCGGGAGAGGTTGCTCCAGACGAAGACCATGGCCGTGCACGGCGCGGCGGCGAGGATGATCAATCCGGCGATATAGCTGTCGATCTGCTCCGCCGGCAGCCACGGGCGGAACAGCCAGCCGATGAAGCCCCAGCCCAGCAGCGCCATGGTGAAGGGCTTGATGGCCCAGTTGATGAATACCGTAACCCCGATGCCGCGCCAATGCCGCGCCACGGAGCCAAGCGCGCCGAAGTCCACCTTCAGCAGCATGGGGATGATCATCAGCCAGATGAGCACCGCCACCGGCAGGTTCACCTGCGCCACCTCCAGCCGCCCCAGGAAGTGGAACAGATCAGGGAAGAACCGCCCCAAAATGATGCCGGCGACGATGCACAGCGCCACCCACAGCGTGAGGTAACGGGCGAAGAAGCCCATCGGTGCCGGTTCGGATGCGCATGTCGCGGATGCCGTTTCCGTCATGGCCTCTCAATCCTCCATTTGGCCGATGGCCGCCGCGCGGCGGCGGAATTCGTCCCGCGGCAGGCTCTCGTCGAGAAGAGCGAGGAAGGTCCGAACGCGCCATTCCAGCCGCTCGCAGGCCTGTTCGAAGGCGGCTCGCACGGCTTCTTCCGGTTCGGTGATCGCTGCCGGGTCGGGGATGCCCCAATGGATTTGCAACGGCGCGCCGGGCCATATGGGGCAAGGCTCCGCGGCTGCCGAGTCGCACACGGTGATGACGAGATCCATTTGCGGCGCGTCGGGCCGTGTGAACTCCTCCCAGCTCTTCGAGCGCAGGCCCTCCACCGGGTAGCCCTTTTCCCGCAAAAGCGCGATGGCCGCCGGGTTGATCTGCCCTGTCGGTTTGCTGCCGGCGGAGAAGGCGCGGATGCCGCGATCCGCCCCCAGCCGGTTGAGCAGCGATTCGGCAAGGATGGAACGGGCCGAGTTGCCCGTGCACAGGACGAGGATGTTCATTGGCCGGCTCCTCCACAGGTGGGCAGCAGGGAATCGACAAGCGCCTCGCATTTCTCCGGGCGGCCGTGGCAACAATCACGGGTGAGGAACAGGATAAGCCGCCGCACGCCGTTGAGATCGGCAGCGTAAATGACATGCCGCCCCTGGCGCCGCGAGCGCACCAGCTGGCCGCGCGCCAGCACAGAAAGATGGGCGGAGAGCGTGTTCTGCGGCACATTCAGCCTGCGCGCGATTTCGCCTGCCGGCAGGCCGTCGGGCCCCTGGCGGATGAGCAGACGGAACACGGTGAGCCGGGTGGGCTGCGCCAGCGCCGCGAAGGCGTTCATCAGCGTTTCGTCGGTCATATGCCGCCCCTTTCCGTTCATGGTCCTCATGATGGTCACCTTATTATTCCATACTTCCAGAATAAACGAAATATTTGTTGCGCCTTTTCCCGCCACCCCGACCCCGGATTCAGGCCCATAAATTGTGTGGCGGGCTGGCAAACGGCCTTCTTTCTTCCTTCCGGAATGCCCTGTGCAAAATCGCCTGCGCAGCCGCTTCCATGCTTGAGGCATATGCGCGCGCAGGTATAATCCGCCGTTGACGAATTCGACCGGCATCGGAGATTCGGCGAAGAGAGGCGCTCCCGTGAGCATCGAACGGCAGAATTTTCCACAGTTTTTCATCACCGCCGAGGGCGAGTGCCCCTACCTGCCGGGGCGGCGGGAGCGCAAGGTGTTCACCCATCTGGTGGGGCTGGAGGCGGCGGATCTGAACGACGCGCTCACGCGCACGGGCTTTCGCCGCTCGCAGAACATTGCCTACCGCCCGGCATGTGATGGCTGTGCCTCCTGCATCTCCGTGCGCATTCCCGTGGCGCGCTTTTCGCCGGACCGCACCCAGCGCCGCATCATCCGCCGCAACGCCGACCTCATGGCGGAGGAGCTGCCACCACGGGTCAGCCGCGAGCTGTTTCATCTTTTCCGCCGCTACATCGAATCGCGCCACGGTGATGGCTCCATGGCCGGCATGACCATGCTGGACTTCGCCGCCATGGTGGAGGAAAGCTTCGTGGAAACGCGGCTCATCGCCTACCGCCGCCGCATCGACACCGACGAGGGGCCCGCCGGCGAATTGCTGGCCTGCTGCCTCACCGACGTGCACGACGACGGCCTGTCCATGGTCTATTCCTTCTACGACCCGGCGTTGCCGAAGCGTTCGCTCGGCACCTACATGATCCTGGAGCACGTGCTGCGCGCCTCGCGCATGGGGCTGGATTACGTCTATCTTGGCTACTGGGTGCCCGGTTCGGCCAAGATGGGCTACAAGGAACGCTTCCTGCCGCAGGAGCGGCTGATCGAAGACAAGTGGCTGCCGGTGGATCGGGCCGGTTGACCCGCAGCTGCATCACGGCACGGTGACGGCACTCCGGACGCAATGCGATTGCGTCCGCGGGTGTGTCATGCTTTCATGAGAAAAACAAGGACAAACGGGAGGAAACGCATGCAACGAATCATGAAGGCGCTCGGCACGCTGGCGCTGGCGCTGCTGGTGATGTCGGCGCCGGCGCAGGCGAAAGAGGTAACGCTCAAGCTGGCCAATCTCGCCCTCACCGGCAACCTGGAGCTGGCCGGGGGCAAGACGCCGAAAGACGGCGTACTGCTGATGGTGCACGGCACGCTGGCGCACAACCGCATGGAGGTGATCGCCACCCTGCAGGAGCAGCTTAAGCAGCGCGGCGTCAGCACGCTGGCCATCAACCTTTCGCTTGGCATCGACCGCCGCAAGGGCATGTTCGACTGCAACCAGCCCATGCGGCATCTGCACGACGACGCCGTGGAGGAAATCGCCGCCTGGGTGGACTGGCTGAAGAAACAGGGCGCCGGGCCCATCTGGCTGTTCGGCCATTCGCGCGGCGGCAACCAGGTGGCGCTGTATCTGTCGAAGCGCCATGACCCGGCGGTGAAGAAGGCGGTGCTGCTGGCGCCCACCACCTTTGACGCGAAGAAAGCGGCGGATAAATACGAGAAGCGCTTCGGCATGAGGCTGGATGTGGCGCTGAAGGCGGCCGAAACCCTCCTGAAGGGTGGCCGCGGCGATGAACCGGTGCGCTGGAAGGGCGTGATCTACTGCAAGGATGGCCGTGCCACGGCGAAGACCTTTCTCAGCTATCACGCACCGCGAGCGGCGTTCGACACCCCCACTCTGCTGAAGAAGCCGCCCGTGCCGGTGCTGGTGATCGCCGGGGCGGAAGACGATGTGGTGCCCGACGTGGCGGAGAAGGTGAAGCCGCTGGCAGACGGAAAGCGCGTTCGGCTGAAGATCATAGAAGATGCCGATCACTTCTTCCGCGACTTCGCGGCGGAGGACGCGGCGGACGCCATCGCGGCATTTCTCGAGGAATGATCAGCCGGCGGTCTTGCGCAGCCAGTGCATGACCTCTGCAACTGTGCGTGCCACCGGCACACCCCGTGGGGGCGGCGGTGGCACAAGCACCAGCGCCGGCACTCCCAGACGCGCCGCCGCCCGCAGCAGGCGGGCGCTGCCCGCCGCATGTCGCGCCAGCACCCAGTGCGCCCGCACGGCGCGCAGCCATGCCATTTCCTGCGCCACGGTGGGCCGCGGCGCGGCGCACGGGCTGATGACGAGCCGCCAGCGCGGCGGCACGGAAAAGGCCGGCGGCGCCAGCATGCGGGCGCATAGCCAGGCATCCTCCCTGCCGCGCAGCGACGCCAGCCCGCGACTGCCCAGCGCCGCCGCCACCCGCACCTTCCGCGGCAAACGCGCCGCCATTTCGGCCAGCGCCGACACCTGCTCCGCCATCAGTGTTTCCGGCAACGGTGGCGG
>JALUAB010000042.1 GCA_027051195.1 Hyphomicrobiales bacterium | reverse complement strand
TCGGCCCGACGGGGCGCAACTTCGCCGCGGGCATGTCCGGCGGCATCGCCTACGTGCTGGACGAGGAGGGCGACTTCGAGCGCCGCTGCAACCTCGCCATGGTGGATCTCGAGCCGATTCCGGCCGAAGACGAGGCGGCGGCGGACGTGCATCGCCGCGGCGAGATGGAAACGCACGGGCTGGTGGACGTGCTGCACGAGATGGACAGGCACGACGCCCAGCGCCTGCGCATCCTGCTGGAGAACCACAAGCGCTACACCAACTCGCCGAAGGCGGCGCATATCCTCGAGCACTGGGACGAGTATCTGCCGAAGTTCGTGAAGGTGATGCCGGTGGAGTATCGCCGGGCGCTGCGCGAACTGGCGGAGAAGCAGGCGAAGGAGGGCGATCTGGAGAAGGAGATCGGCGTGGCGCCGTCGCCGGCGGCGGAGTAATCCGGCGGAACCATTGGAAAGGAGCCGCCGGCATGCTGCGGATATATGGAGATGAAGCCTCGGGAAACTGCCAGAAGGTGAAGTGGACGGCGGACCTGCTGGGGCTGGACTACGAGTGGCGCGAAGTGGACATCCTGAAGGGAGAGACGCGCACGGAAGAATTTCTGAAGCGCAATCCCTTCGGGCAGGTGCCGGTGCTGGAACTGGAAGACGGGCGCACGCTGGCGCAGTCCAACGCCATCATACGCTACCTGGCGCGGGGCAGCGTGCTGGTTCCGGCGGATGATTTCGCTGCGGCGCGGATGGATGCCTGGCTATTCTGGGAGCAGTATTCGCACGAGCCCTATGTGGCGGTGTGCCGCTTCCAGATGCGCTACCTGGGGCGCGGTGCGGATGAGCGTGAGGACTGGCGGGTGGAGCGTGGCGAGGCGGCGCTCGACGTGCTTGAAGCGCATCTCGCCGAACGGGAATGGCTTGTGGGTGATGACATGACGCTGGCCGATATCGCCCTGCTGCCTTACACGCGGCTGGCGCACGAGGGCGGATTCGACCTGTCCGGCAGGCACGCGCTCAGGCGCTGGATCGCGGTGGCGGAGGAGCGGCTGGGACTGGCGCCCGCGCAGTGACGGGCACATCGGCGAGCGAGGGAACGAGCGAGAAGAGGACGCGATGGGCAAGGTAACGGGTTTTCTGGAGATTCCGCGGCGGGATCGTGGCTATCAGCCGGTGGATGAGCGCATTCGCCACTGGGACGAGTTCGTCATTCCGCTGCCCGAGGAAGAGCTGAAGCTGCAGGCGGCGCGTTGTATGGATTGCGGCATTCCCTATTGTCACAACGGTTGCCCCATCAACAACCAGATCCCGGACTGGAACGACCTGACCTATCGCGGGGACTGGAAAACGGCCATCGAGAACCTGCACACCACGAATAACTTTCCCGAGATCACGGGGCGGGTGTGCCCGGCGCCGTGCGAAGCCGCCTGCACGCTCTACCTCGAGGACATTCCCGTCACCATCAAGACGGTGGAATGCCAGCTGGCCGACCGGGCGTGGGACGAGGGCTGGATCACGCCGAAGCCGCCGGCGAAGAAGACCGGCAAGCGCGTGGCCATCGTCGGCTCCGGCCCGGCGGGGCTGGCCGCGGCGCAGCAGCTGGCGCGCGCCGGGCACGAGGTGCATGTCTATGAAAAGAACAAGTTTCCCGGCGGGCTGCTGCGTTATGGCATTCCCGACTTCAAGCTGAACAAGAAGATCGTGGAGCGTCGCGTGGCGCAGATGGAAGAGGAAGGCGTGACCTTCCATACCGGCGTGCATGTGGGGCATGACGTGAAGATCAAGGCCCTGCTCGAGGATTTCGACGCCGTGCTCATCACCGGCGGGTCGGAAAAGCCGCGCGATCTGCCGGTGCCGGGGCGGGAGCTGAAGGGCGTTCATTTCGCCATGGAATTCCTCACCCAGGCCAACCGCCGCGTTTCCGGCGAGGATCTGCGCGAGGGCGAGGAGCCGATCACGGCGGAAGGCAAGCACGTGCTGGTCATCGGCGGCGGCGATACCGGGTCGGACTGCGTGGGCACTTCCATCCGCCAGGGCGCGCTGTCGGTGACGCAGGTGGAGATTCTGCCGAAGCCGCCGGAGCGCGAGGACAAGCTTCTCATCTGGCCCGACTGGCCGCGCAAGCTGCGTATCTCCACGTCGCAGGAGGAAGGCGCGGAGCTGATGTGGTCGGTGATGACGCAGAAGTTCAGCGGAGATGACGAGGGCCGCGTGCGCACCGCCCACATGATCGAGGTGGACGAGCGGCTCAAGCCCATCGAGGGCACGGAGTTCGATATCAAGGCCGACCTGGTGCTGCTGGCCATGGGCTTCGTGCACCCAGTACACGAGGGCATGATCGCCGAGCTGGGCGATGCGCTGGAGCTGGACGAGCGCGGCAATGTGAAGGCCGATGACGTGACCTATCAGACGAGCGTGCCGAAGCTGTTCGTGGCCGGTGACATGCGGCGCGGCCAGTCGCTGGTGGTGTGGGCCATCCGTGAGGGCCGGCAGGCCGCGGCGGCCATCGACGAAGCGCTGATGGGCGCGACGCTGCTGCCGCGCTGACGCCGCGCATTTCCGGGAGAATCGGTGGCCCGCCGCGTTCTTCCGCGGCGGGCTATTCTTTCTCGCGCAGTTGTTCGTATCGCCACTCGGGCAGCAGCAGGCCGGCGGCATCGCCCAGCGCGCCGGGGGCGAGCTCCAGGTGCAGCAGCCGCGCCGGGTCGTAGGGGCCGGGCAGAATGATGCGCTCCGGCGTGCGGGTGAAGCCGTAACGGCCATAGTAGGGCTCGTCGCCAACAAGGAAGGCGAGCGCGTGCCCGGCGGCGCGGGCGGCTTGAAGCCCCGTGCGCATCAGTTCGGCACCCAGCCCGCCGTTCTGGAAATCCGGGTGCACGGCGAGCGGCCCCAGCAGCAGCGCCGATTGCCCGGCCGGGTGGATGCGCAGCGGCCAGAAGGAAACGAGGCCCGCCAACCGGCCGCTGGTGTTGTCGATGGCGTGAAAGGACAGGCCCGGCACCGGCGCCGAACCTTCACGCAAGCGGTAGGAGGCCCTGGTGCGCCGGTCGAGGCCGAAGGCGGCGTCCAGCAGCGCTTCCGCCTCGCGCTTGGGTGCGGGGGCGCTGATGATCCGGAACCAGTTTTCTGCCGCCGCCTGTGCCGTCATGCCCGCGCCCCCTTACCCACGAACGCCATTGTCTCTTCACCATTGCACCGATGGCGGGGCGCCTTCAAGCACTTCCGCGATGCGCCGCCGTGTGCCGTCGGTGGTGTCCGCCGGCAGGGCTTCGGATGCGAAGAAGCCCAGTTCGGCGATCTCGGCATTCGGCTGCCACGGGTGGCGCACGTATTGCCCGGGGCGCAACACGTATAGCAGCACGTGATCGCCGGGGAAGACGGCACGGTTGTCGTAGATGCCGAACAGCGCCGGGCGCGCCGTCATCTCGATACCGGCCTCGTCCAGCAGCTCGTGCGCCAGCGCTGCTTCCGCCGATTCGCGAAACTCCACGCCGCCGCCGGGCAGCATCCAGCCTGACTGATAGGTATGGCGCACCAGCAGCACGTGGCTCTCTTCGTCGAACACCAGGCCACGCACGCCGAGGGTGAGCGCGCGGGTAAGGCGGAAGGCGCGCTGGGTGAGGCGTCTGCGCGCCGTTTGCGGGAGCAGGCCCAGCAGCTTGTGCAATTTTTCCGTCGCGCCACTCATGCGGCAATGGTATGAGGCGGAAGTGGGAAAGAAGTAAACGGAACTGCGCATGTCCGCCAGCAGCATCGACGTTTCCGGCATTTCCGTGCGGTCCGTCTCCAGCGGGCGGGAGCTCGCCGCCTTCATCCGCCTGCCGCACGCCATCCATGCGGACGATCCGGCGTGGGTGCCGCCGTTGGAGGTGGACATGCGCATGCGGCTGTCGAAGAAGCAGCCATACTTCCGGCACGCGGAAGGAGAGCTGTTCATCGCCTGGCGCGGAGACGACCCGGTGGGGCGTATTTCCGCGCAGATCGACCGGCTGCATCTGGAGCGGCATGGCGATGAAACGGGTTTTTTCGGATTTCTGGAAGGCCATGACGACCCGGCCATCTTCCTGGCGCTGCTTCAGGTGGCGGCAGATTGGCTGCGGGCGCGCGGCATGCGGCGCATGCGCGGGCCGTTCTCGTGGTCGATCAATCAGGAAAGCGGGCTTCTGGTGGATGGGTTCGACACTCCGCCGGCGGTGATGATGGGGCATGCGCGGCCGTGGTACGGGCCGCACGTGGAGGCGGCGGGCATGGAGAAAGTGATGGATCTCCTGGCCTACGACTTTCTCAATGGCATGCGCCCGCCGGAGAAGATGCGCACCTTCATCCGCCGGCTGAAGGAAAAGGGCGATCTAGTGGTGCGGCCGATGAACCGCAGGCGGTTCGACGAGGAATTGCGGCTCATCATGGACATCTTCAACGATGCCTGGGCCGGCAACTGGGGCTTCGTGCCGTTCACGGAAGCGGAAATCCGTCAGATGGGCAAGGAGCTGCGCTTCATCATCGGCGCGCATGACGTGGCCATCGCCGAATGGAAGGGCACGCCGGCGGCGATGACCGTGGTGATGCCGGACATCAACCGCATGATCGCCGATTTCAACGGCAGACTGCTGCCGTTCAACTGGCTGAAGTTCCTGTGGCGGCTGAAGTTCGCCGGGCCGCCAGAGCGCATGCGCATGCCGCTGATGGGCGTGCGCCGGAAATTCCAGAACACGGCGGCCGGGGCGTCGCTGGCGCTGGCGGTCATTGACGAGGTGAACGAGTATCACGCAGCCCGCGGGGTGCGGGGCGCGGAGCTTTCATGGATACTGGAAACCAACACCCGGGTGCGCAAGGTGATCGAGAGCACCGGGGCGAAACCCTACAAGACCTACCGCATCTACGAACGCGCGATTGCATGAATCATTCCGCCGACACGCCGGGGCCGGAAACGCAGGACGCCGCGCCGGCGCGGGTGCTGGTGCTGGCGGCTTCGCGCGGGCCGGACGACCCGATGGCGAAGGCCCTTGGCGTGCCTCACAAGTGCCTGTTGCCGGTGGGCGGCGAGCCGATGCTGCGGCGGGTGGTGCGGGCGCTGATGCAGGCGCCGTCGGTGGCGGACATCACCATCGTCATCGACGATGAAGCGGCGGCGCGGGAGGCGCTGGGGACGCTGGCGAACGAGGTGTGCTTCATGCCGCCGGCGGAATCCGCGGCCGCTTCGGTGCTGGCCGCTCTCGATCCCGAGAGGACTTCCTTCCGGCCAACGCTGGTGACCACCGGGGATCACGCGCTGCTGACCCAGGCAATGGTGGAGGAGTTCCTGCGGGGGCGGCGGGAATGTGGGGAAGCCGACATGCTGCTGGCGCTGGCCCGGCGCGGAGTGGTGGAGCGGGCGTT
>JALUAB010000041.1 GCA_027051195.1 Hyphomicrobiales bacterium | reverse complement strand
ATGCGCACCGCCTGGTAACCCTTGTCGCGGCGGGTGGCGTCGCATTCTACGTAGGCGCCCTCCGGCGGCGCGTCGAAACCGCTTTTCTTCAGGCAGCACAGATGCAGCAGCACGTCCCGCCGCATGCCGTTGTCCGGCACCAGGAAGCCATACCCCCTCTGCTCGTCGAACCACTTGACGTATCCCGTGATGCGATAGAGGGTGATGTCCTCGTCGGGCGGTGGCCCCATCACCACGCGAACCCTGTCTTCCCTGAGGCCCTCATCGGGTCCCTGCGTGCCGCCCGAACGCCGCTCTTCTTCGGTTTCCTCGTTCAGCGGCAGTCTGTTTGCTTTTTCCCCCGGCATATCAGACCGCTTCCCTGCAGTAAGCTCATGAATGTCGCCCTTCCGATGGCGAAAGGGTGCACTATCCCACATGAAGGCATAGAATCACCACTATGACAGCATGCGACAACAGGGAGACTTTGTATAGCCCCGCTATGGTTGTGGTGGATAACTTCTCTCCCCGCTTGGCTGTATTTCTATACCTCTCGGTTGAGCTGTGCAAGAGGGAAGGACCGTTTTTCCTCCGCCGGTTTCATTTCCGCCCGCACGTTAAGGATTTCCTTACCATGCATTCGCAACACTGCACACCGGCACAATGCTGCGGCGCTCCGCGGGCGCGGGCTTCTCGTGTGACTGCGGGCGGGGTCAGAGGGTTTCGCATGGTGGAACAGGGCAACATGCAGTCGGCATTGCCGGCGCCTGGCGGGGGCATCGGCGCCGTCGGTCTGGGGGACGTGCTGCGCGGTATCGTGAAGCGGCGCAGGAAGCTGGTGATTCTCACCACGCTCGCGTTCACCCTTCTCGGCCTGTTGTTCATCGCCGTTTCCAGCCCTCGTTACACCGCCGCCTCCCGCGTGCTGGTGCAATACGAGGACACGCCCTACACGCGGGCCGGCATTGGCCAGGCGCCGGCGCGGATTCCGCAGCTGAACGAACAGGACGTGCGCAGCCAGGTGGAGGTGATTCGCTCCAACGACATGGCCCTGAAGGTGCTGCGCCGGCTGGATCTCGTCGGTTCGCCGGAATTCGACCCCCTCAGGCGCGGCATCGGCCCGCTTTCGCGGCTGAAGATGGCGCTGGGCTTCAAGGCGGATCCGCGCAAGATGACTCCGGAGCAGCGCGCGCTGATGGAATGGCACCGCCGGCTCAAGGTCTATCCGTTGCCGAAGACGCGTGTCATCGTCATCGAATTCAGCTCCACCTCTCCGCGAACCGCCGCCAGCATCGCCAACACACTGGCGGATTTCTACGTGGAGCAGACCCGTGCCAACCAGCTGGCCCGCACCGGCGAGGCCCGCAAGTGGCTCAAGGAACAGATAGAGAAGCTGCGCCGCAAGGTTGTGGAGGCGGAAAAGGCCGTGGAGGCCTACCGCGCCCGCGCCGGCCTGTTCAAGGGCACGCAGGCGAAGCTCTACAACCAGCAGCTCAGCGAGTTGAGCGCCCAGTTGGTGCGCGCCGAGGCCGAGCGCTCCAGCGCCGAGGCCCGCGCGAAAACCATCCGTGAGCTGCTGCGCAAGGGAGACGTGGAGAAATCGGCCGAGGTGTTGCGCTCGCCGCTGATTCAGCGTCTGCGCGAACAGCAGGTGCAGCTCAAGCGCCAGCTGGCCGAGCTTTCCACCACCTATCTCGACAACCATCCGCGCATTCGCGCCGTCAGGAAGGCGCTGGCCGACCTCCGGCGGCAGATCGACACCGAAGCGCGCAAGATCGCCGAGGCGCTGGAGCAGACCGCGCGCATCGCCGCCGCCCGCGAGGCCGAGCTGCGCAAGCGCCTGGCCCGGCTCAAGGGAGAGGTCACCATTGCCCAGCAGGACGAGGTGAAGTTGCGCGAGCTGGAGCGCGAGGCCAGGGCGCAACGTTCGCTGCTGGAAAGCTTTCTCGCCCGCTATACGGACGCCGCCACCCGTCAGGACGGCCAGGCCCTGCCGCGCATGGCGCGTGTCATCGGCCGCGCCCTGCCGCCGGCGGCCCCCTCCTTTCCACGCAAGGGACCCATCATGGTGCTGGCGGTTCTCGCCGGTCTGATCCTGGGGCTTGGGCTGGCCTTCGTGCTGGAGGTCATGGCTGCCGTGCGCGAAGTGGAGGAACAGGCCACCCCCGGCATGCCCGCGCCCTCCGCGGCGGGTCCCGTGATGGTGCCGCCGGCGGTGCATCCCGCCTCGCAGCCGCAATATCAACAGCAGCTCCACCCGCAGGCCACGATGTGGCCGGGGCGGGCCGCCACGGCGCAGGCACCTTCCGCCGCCACCACACGGCCCGCCGCTGCGTCCCTCGCCGTGTCCGAACCGGCATGGCCCCTGATCACGGAAACCTCCCGCCGCATCGCCGACTGGCACGAAACGGAAAACATTCAGCTCGTGGCCATTACCTCTCTGCTGGAGGATTCCGTCGTTGGCGCGCGCATCGCCGTGAACGCCGCCCGCGATCTGGCCGCGCGCTACCGGGTGGCGTTCCTGCACGCGGATGCGGAAGCCGCGCTGTCCGACCTGCCGGCGGGGGCGGGACTTTACGAATTGCTGCGGGGCAAGGCGGGTTTCGCGAATGTCGTGCACGTTGATCCGCGCCAGCCGCGCCTGCACCTGCTGCCGGCCGGAAACCCGGCGGCGATGCCGGAAGAGGGGCTGGACACGCAGAGGATGCGCCAGCTGCTCCAGGCGCTGCGCGAAAATTACGACATCGTGCTGCTCAACGAAGGCTTCCCCCGTTACCCCGTGGACAGGAAGAACAGCACGTTGCCGCTGGTGGAGGCCGCGGTCGTTCTCGCCGCCAACGAAGCCGTGGGCATGGCGGAAACGCTGCGCGACAGCCTGCTCAAGGCCGGCCTGAAGCACGCCGCCATCCTCGAGCCGGACGCCACCGGCACGGGTGAAGAACACGCTGTCGCGCCTGTTCGCCACCACGCCGCCGGTGTGAGCGACGTGCGCGAGCACCTGCGTGGCGATGCCGCCAGCTGATGCGAGCCCCGGGCGGAAGGCTCCGCCCGCACGGCTCCGAAAGCGTTGACGATTTCTTGCCCCGATAGGAGCGATTTGCAATCCGGGTGAAAACCGGATGGCAACATCCCCCCTCTATGCTGGCAGATGAAAACGTCTTTCTTTCGGGGGAAGGGCAATGACACGCATCTACAGGGGATTGCTGGACATTCTGCATCACACCGGCGTGGCGCGCGCCAGCCGCCACGCCTGCCGTGGCGTCGGCGTCGTCTTCATGCTCCACCGGGTGCTGCCGGAGGCCGCAACGCCGCACCGGGCGCCTGAGTTCGCCCCCAATGGCGGCCTCGTCATCACTCCGGAGTTTCTCGATGCCGCCATTGCCTTCGTCCGTCAGCGGGGCTATGAGCTGGTGGCGCTCGAGGAGGTGCCGGAACGTCTGCGGGCCGCGCGCGAGGGCAGGGCAGGCGCTCCCTTCGCCGCGTTCACGCTGGATGACGGCTACCGCGACAACATGGAGCACGCCTGGCCGGTATTCCGCCGTCACGGCTGTCCCTTCACCATCTTCGTCGCCCCCGCCTATGCCGATGGAGAAAGCGAGCTGTGGTGGGAGGTGCTGGAAGAGGTCATACGCAACAACGACGAGATACGCCCCGGTCTGCCCGGCCTGCCGCAACGCCTGCGCACGCACACCCCCGCGGCCCGCCGCGCCGCGTGGGAGCGCCTCTATCCCGCCGTACGCTACATGGAAGAACATGCACAGCGCGATTGGGTGCGCGAATTCGGCATGCGCCACGGGGTGGATCCCCACGAACAGTGCCGCCGGCTGGTGATGAACTGGAACGAGTTGCGTGAAATGACCGCCGACCCGCTCTGCGCCATCGGCGCGCACACGCTGCACCATCGGGCGCTAGCCCGCATCGATGAGGAAGAGGCGCGCCACGAGATGGCCGCCTCGCGTGCCCGCCTGGAGGAGGAGTTGGGCCTTGAGGTGCGCATGCTGGCCTATCCCTACGGCGATCCGGATTCCGCCGGTCCGCGCGAGTTCGCGCTGGCCCGCGATCTGGGCTTCACCCTGGCCCTCACCACCCGCAAGGGGCATCTCTACCCCGGCCACGCCGATCATCTCACTGCCCTGCCGCGGCTGTCGCTGAACGGATTCTATCAGGAAACGCGCTATCTGGACGTCTTGCTGAGCGGCCTGCCGTTCCTGCTCTACAACCGCTTTCGCCGTATCGACGTGGCCTGAGCGGGATGGTTTGACCCGCTCCAGCCGCTGGCGCAAAATGCCCCGGGATCGGAAGCGGGATTCTTGCCAGGGAGCGGCCGTTCATGAACATCGTCGAAACCACGCGGGATCTGCGCGCGCTGACTTCGCGCCTGGCGAAAGAGGAATTCGTCACCGTCGATACCGAGTTCATGCGCGAGCGCACCTTCTGGCCGAAGCTTTGCCTCGTGCAGGTGGCGGGCGAGAACGAAGTTGCCATCATCGACCCGCTGGCGCCGGGCCTGGACCTCGCACCGTTGTTCGAGCTGATGGCCGATGAACGGGTACTCAAGGTCTTTCACGCCGGCCGCCAGGACATAGAGATTTTCCACCATCTCACCGGTCGCATACCCACGCCTGTCTTCGACACGCAGATCGCCGCCATGGTTTGCGGTTTCGGCGACCAGGTGGGCTACGAGGCGCTGGCCACCCGCCTGGCCGGAGCGAGAATAGACAAGGGTTCCCGCTTCACCGACTGGGCGCGCCGGCCGCTCTCGCGCCGCCAGCTGGAATACGCACTGGCCGATGTCACGCACCTGCGGAAGGTGTATCGTAGACTCAAGGAAGAGCTGGCCCGCTCCGGCCGCGAAGACTGGCTGAAGGAAGAGCTGGCCGTGCTCACCAGCCCGGAAACCTATGAACAGGAAGCGGATGAGGCCTGGCGCCGCGTCAGGTTTCGCCCTCGCGATCCGCGCCAGCTGGCGCTGTTGCAGCGGCTGGCCGGCTGGCGCGAGGAGGAGGCGAAAAGACGTGATCTGCCCCGCCGCCGCATCCTGAAGGACGAGGCCATCGCCGAAATCGCCGGCGAGATGCCGGCGTCAATGGAGGAGCTGGAAAGGTTGCGCAATGTTTCCTCCGGAATGGCCAGAAGCGAGGCCGGCCGCGCCATCCTGCGGCTGGTGCGCGAGGTCAGGGAGCTGCCCGAGGCGGATTTGCCCAGGCCGGAGCGAAGGCCGAAGCCGCACCCGGAAGGCACGCAGGCCCGCGCCGACATTCTGAAGCTGGCGCTGAAGATCGTTTCCGAACGCGAGGGGATAGCTCCGCGGCTCGTCGTTTCCGCCCGCGATCTGGAGCGGCTGGCCGCCGGCGAAACCGATCTGCCGGTGCTGCGGGGCTGGCGTCGCAGGGTATTCGGCGAGCTGGCCCAGGCCCTGTTGCGGGGCGAGAA
>JALUAB010000040.1 GCA_027051195.1 Hyphomicrobiales bacterium | reverse complement strand
CTGTCCGTCCACGCGCCGTCGCCCACGGCGAACAGCCTGAAGGTCTTGCCGTCTATGGTGACCGTGGGCATGGAGTTCTTGCGGAAGGGATAGCCGATGATGGTGCTCACCTCGCCGTGCACCTTGTCGCCGGGGCGGTGGGTGACGAGGAAGAAGGCAGGGTCACGCTTGGCGCCCTTTTTCGACAGCTCGGATTTTTCCGGCTGCGAGACGATGTAGCAGACGGGCCCCTTTTTCGTCTTGTAGGAGTAGGCCGTCCACTTGCCGAAGGTGCCGGCCGGTTCCGGCTCCTGCGCCAGCGCCGGAGCGGCGACGGCGATGGCCGTTCCCAGCGCCATGGCCGCGGCCGCCGTTTTCCATTCTGCCATGTTCCCTGTTCCCCCGTTTCGTTTCACCGTGTCTGCATCTTTCCGGATCAGGCCGCGCGCCGGCCGCCGGCAGATTTCAGCGCCAGCGTGAGCAAGGCGCGTTCGGCGATGGCTGCCTCCAGCTCGGCGAAGCAGCGCGCCTGCCGCATGGCCTGCCAGAGGCTTTCGTCGGCACGGGCCAGCGCCGATGCCGACCACAGGCCAAGCTGCCGCTCCACGATCGGACGGCGACGGAAAAAGATGGGGGGGCGGGCGCGGGCCACCGCCTCCCTGGCGTTCAGGCCGCCACTCATCGCCGCGCGCAGGACCTTCAGCCGGGCCACGTGGTTGGCCGCCGCCTGCAGCATGGCGGCGCCCGGCGTGCCTTCCGCCAGCAACGCGGAGAACAGGCGCAGCCCTTCCTCCGCCTGGCCGGTGAGAAATGCGTCCAGCATGTCCTGCATCATGTGGGCGGACATGTCGCTGCACACGTCCCGCACGTCCTGCAGGGTCACCTGCCCGCGGCCGCGGCAATAGAGTGCCAGTTTCTCCAGCTCGTTGCGCGAGGCGAGGCGATCCGCCCCCAGCAGTGGCGCCAGTGCAAGGCGCGCGTCGCGGTCGATGGAAAGGCCGTGCGCGCCCAGCACTTCGTCGATGAGCCTTTGCACGTCGGAAGCGTCATCGGCATAGACGGGCAGCGCCGCCAGCCGCTTTTCCTTCGTGAACAGCTTCGCCAGCGCCGAATCCTTCTTCAGTCCCGGCGCTTCCGCAACGATGACCGCCTCGGTCGCCTCCAGCCCCAGCACCGGCCGCATGGAGTCGCGGAAGGCGTTGCCCGCGTTGCGCACGCGAATCACCCGGCGGCCGCCAAACATGGAAATGGCCTGCATCTCGTCCACCAGGCGGCCGGGGTCTTCCTTCAGCATCTCCTCGTCCAGCTGCACCAGCGCGAAGGGGTCGTCCAGGGCGTCGCCCAGCAGCAACCGGATGGCCTTCTGCGCCAGTTCTCGCACGCCGCCGGTATCATTGCCGAAGACGAGCAGGCCCAGAACATCCCGGGTGGACGCCAGCCGTGAGAGAAACGCACCCTGCTGCGCCTTCTTCACCTCCGTCATGGCCTTCCTCCTCTGGCCGGACGGGTTGCGTCACGCGCCAGGTGGGCGGCGATGCGGGTGCGCAGATCATCCGCCAGCTGGCGGGCGGCGGCGCGCTGCGCCTGCATGCGCGCGTTGATGTCGGCGAAGTGCTGGCGGGTGATGGTGTAATAGGCGTCGGCGAAGGACTTGCCGCGCAGGACGGGCTTGCGGGTGGTCTTGTCGCGCAGCTCGAAGGTGGCGCTCATGCGGTAGCGCTTCTGCAACGTTCCACGCTCTCGCGAGGAGAGAATGTCGGAATCCTCTTCCGACACCGTGACATCCAGCAGCCATGGGGCGCGGCGGGCTTCTTCCGGGGCGGTGCCGCGCAGCAGCTCGTTGCGCAGCACCTGCGTGGCGCGGTCGGTCGCGGGCGTTACGTCGAAGGCCACGGCGGTGGTCGCGGGCGCGCCGTTGCGGTCGGCATACATGGGGGAGAAGCCGCAGGCGCCAAGTCCCGTTGCCAGCAGAATCGACAGGGCGAGCGTCGTGGCAGCGTGTCTTCCCCTCTTGCGCGGCATGCTTCCTTCCCTCAGCCGACGACCACGTTGACGATGCGACCGGGCACGACGATAACACGGCGCACCTGTTTTTCGCCAATGGCGCGTTGCACCGGCTCCTGCGCCAGTGCCAGCTTCTCGATTTCCTCGTTGGGTGCGTCCTTTGGCACCTCGATTTCGGTACGGCGCTTGCCGTTCACCTGTACAGCCATCTTCACCGTGTCCTGCTTCAGCAGCGCGGGCTCCGGTTCGGGCCAGGGCGTTTGCGCCACCAGGCCATCCTTGCCGAGCCGCCGCCAGCATTCTTCCGCCAGATGTGGCATCATCGGGGCGAACATCCGCACCAGCAATTCGGCCGCCTCCCGCAGGGCGAAGGCCATGTCCGGCGACGGCGCATCGGCCGCCTCGCGCAGCGCCTCGCCCATGCTGTTGACCAGCTCGTGAATGCGGGCGATGGCGCGGTTGAAGCGCAGCTTCTCGATGTCCTTCGTCACCTCCGCCAGCGCCCGGTGCGCCGCCTGGCGCAGGGCCAGCGCATCCGGGCCGAATTCGGCCGGGCGCTCCGCCGGGATCGCCATGTCCGCAATGTCGTCGATCATGCGCCAGACGCGCTGCACGAAACGCCAGGCGCCCTCGACGCCGGCTTCCGTCCACTCGATGTCGCGCTCCGGCGGGCTGTCGGAGAGGATGAACCAGCGGGCGGTGTCGGCGCCGTATTTCTCGACGATGGCCTCCGGGTCGATGACGTTCTTCTTCGACTTGGACATCTTCTCCACCGGCCCGGCAATGATGCGCTCACCGGTCTCGCGGTGGAACAGGCCGCCGTCGCGCCGCTCCACCAGAGAAGGCTCCACCCATTCACCCGATTCGGTCTTGTATGTCTCGTGCACCACCATGCCCTGTGTGAACAGGGCGGCGAAAGGCTCCTTCAGGTGCAGGTGTCCGGTGTCCTTCATGGCGCGGGCAAAGAAGCGCGAATACAGAAGGTGCAGGATGGCATGCTCGATGCCACCGATGTACTGATCCACCGGCATCCAGTATTTCGCCTTGTCCGGATCCACCGGCTCTTCGGCATGCGGCGAGCAGAAGCGGGCGTAATACCAGGAGCTGTCGATGAAGGTGTCGAAGGTGTCCGTTTCACGCTGCGCGTCCGCCCCGCACTGCGGGCATTTCACGTGCTTCCACGTGGGATGGCGGTCCAGCGGGTTGCCGGGCGCGTCGAAGGTGACGTCCTCGGGCAGCGTCACCGGCAGGTCTTCCTTCGGCACCTTGACGATGCCGCATTCGGGGCAGTGGATCACCGGGATGGGACAGCCCCAGTAGCGCTGGCGCGAGACGCCCCAGTCGCGCAGGCGATAGTTCACCTGCCGCTGGCCGATGCCCATCTCCTCCAGTTTGCGGATAGCGGCCTCCTTCGCCTGTTTCGGCGTCAGGCCGTTCATCCATTCGGAGTTGATCATGACGAGATCGTCACGCTCCGAATCAGTGAGCGCCTCGTCGCCGATCTCGCATCCTTCCGGCGGCGTGTCCTTCGGGCACACCACGGGAATGACCGGCAGGCCATACTTGCGCGCGAAGTCGAGGTCGCGCTGGTCATGCGCCGGGCAGCCGAAGATGGCGCCCTCGCCATAGGTCATGAGCACGAAGTTGGCGGCATAGACCGGCAGTTTCACATCGGGCCGGAACGGGTGAATGGCGAAAAGCGGCAGGCGGATGCCCTTCTTCTCCGCCTTCTCGATGGCCTCTTCGGAGGTGCCCAGCGCCGCGCATTCGCGCACGAAGGCGGCAATCCCGGAGTCGTTTTCGGCGAACTTCTTCGTCAACGGATGATCCGGCGAGACGGCGACGAAGGAAGCGCCGAACAGCGTATCCGGCCGGGTGGTGAAAACGGGCAGGGGCCCAGGCCATTCGTCACCCTTCTCATCCACCAGCGTGAAGGAGAAGCGCGCACCTTCGGACTTGCCGATCCAGTTGCGCTGCATCACCTTCACCTTCTCCGGCCAGTTCTCCAGCGCGTCGAGGCCGGCCAGCAGGTCTTCGGCGTAGTGCGTGATCTTCAGGAACCACTGGTCCAGCTCGCGCTTCTCCACCAGCGCGCCGGAGCGCCAGCCGCGGCCGTCGATGACCTGCTCGTTGGCCAGTACCGTCTGGTCCACCGGGTCCCAGTTCACCAGCGAGGTCTTGCGCTCCACCAGCCCGGCGTCCATGAAATCGAGGAACATGGCCTGTTCATGCCTGTAGTAATCCGGGTCGCAGGTGGCGAACTCGCGGCTCCAGTCGAGCGAAAAGCCCAACCGCTTGAGCTGGCCCTTCATGTGGGCGATGTTCTCGTATGTCCACTTCTTCGGGTGCACGCCCTTCTGCATGGCGGCGTTTTCCGCCGGCATGCCAAAGGCGTCCCAACCCATGGGGTGCAGCACGTTGAAGCCGCGGGCGCGCTTGTAGCGGGCCAGCACGTCGCCCAGCGTGTAGTTGCGCACATGCCCCATGTGGATGCGGCCCGAGGGATAGGGAAACATCTCCAGCACGTAGAACTTCGGCCTGTCCGAGTCTTCCCCGGCCTTCGCGATGCCGGCCTCCTCCCAGGCCTTCTGCCATTTCGGTTCCACTTCCGCCGGAGAATAGCGCTTGCTGCTCATGGCTGCCTTGCCGCCCCTTCGCTGATTCGATGACCCTGGATGCGGGAAAATTCGCCTGCGCCTGACTATCAGCCAGCGTGCCACCACGCAAGGCGCAGCGCGGCGGCATCGCACCCTTGACATGCGCGTGCCAAGGGGACACGCAGGAATGACCATGACCAACGTGAACGGCACAATTCCGGAGACGGCGGCGCAGCGACTGGCGGAAGTGCGCGCCAACATCGAGGCGGCGGCACGGGCCGCCGGGCGTGACCCGGCGGCGGTGACGCTGGTCGCGGTTTCCAAGACCTTTCCGGCGGCGGCCATCGAGCCGGTGCTGGCCGCGGGGCAGCGTCATTTCGGCGAGAACCGGGTGCAGGAAGCGCGCGAGAAATGGCCGGCCCTGCGCGAGAGATATCCGGACGTGACGCTGCACCTCATCGGTCCGTTGCAGACCAACAAGGTGAAATACGCCGTGCGCCTGTTCGACGTGATCCACACCGTGGACCGGCCGAAACTGGCGGTGGAACTGGCTCGCGAGATGGAGAAGCGTGGCCGGCAACTGCCGGTGTTCGTGCAGGTGAACACCGGGGAAGAACCGCAGAAGGCGGGGGTCGCGCCGGCCGAGGCCGACGCCTTCATCGCGGCCTGCCGCGATGAATACGGGCTGAACGTCATCGGGCTGATGTGTATTCCGCCGGTGCTCGAGGAGCCGGCGTTGCATTTCGCTCTGCTGGAGAAGATCGCGCGGCGGAACGGGCTGAAGAACCTCTCCATGGGCATGAGCCACGATTACGAGACGGCCATCGCGTTCGGCGCC
>JALUAB010000039.1 GCA_027051195.1 Hyphomicrobiales bacterium | reverse complement strand
TCTTCCTCGCGGCGGCGCTGCTCCTCTTCCAGTCGGCGGGCCTGTTCCTCCAGCCTGCGGCGTTCTTCCTCCAGCTTCTTCAGCCGCTCTTCCTTCAGGCGGATGAGGCGCTGCTGCAACCAGTCGCGCAAGGTGTCCAGCCGCGGCGAAACCGTGAGCGCCCCAGGCGAACCGGCGAGTGCCAGCGCGTAGGGCGGTGGCACGTCCGGTCCGGAACCGGTGGCGGCCAGTTCCAGAGTGATGTCCAGATTTCCGGTGCGCACGTCCGCCAGGCCGGAAAGGCGGGTGGCGATGTCATCGGTCTTCCAGGCGGCGGGGGTGAGTTCCAGCAGGCCGTTTTCCAGAACCAGACCGGCCTGCACTTCCTCCGGCCATCGCCATGCGTCGCCAAACAGTTGTTCGCGGGCGAGTTCATCGAATTCCCGCAGCCGTTCTTCATCGGTAATGACGCGCAGGGTTCGCGGCAACAGCTGTGGCGAGAATCCCTTGAAACGCACGGCCAGAAACGCCAGCCCGCCGTTGCCCTTCAGCGCCAGCGGAATGCCGCGCAGGCTTGCGGCGCGCCCTTTCGCCGAAAGATTCAGTTTGAGTCGGCCCCCGGCGCGCCAGTTTTCCCCGGCGGGATGCAGCACGGCCGACAGCGGCAGGGCCAGCTGCGTGCGCAGGTGCGTGCCCAGTCCCAGCGGTTCACGCCGCAGGCGGGCGGTGGCGCGCAGGTCCCGGGCATCGTCTCCGGCGATGAGTTCGGCGTTCAGCGCCCCCTCTTCGTCGGTCTTCAGTGCAAGCCGCGCCCTGGGCAGACGCCAAGCGGGGCGGAACAGGGTAACGGCATCGGCAGTCAGGGTGACGTTCAGCGCCCAGCCGGCGGCGATGCGCTCGCGCAGGCGGTTGGCGTCGTCCGGACGGGCTAGCAACAGCGCGGCGATTGTGGCGAGATCGGCATGATCGACGCTCAGGCGGCCTTTCAAGGTGGCGCGCGCGCCTTCCAGTTCGCCGGTGATCTCGTCCGGCCAGGTGAAGGCAAGCTCGCCGCCGGCGCGGTTGCCGCCGAGATCGAGGGTCATTCGGCGCAAGACGAGATGGCGCGGAGAGAAGGCGACATGCAGCGCGCCCTCGAGCGGCATGTCGGTGGGCATGGCCACCCCCAGCTCGGCGGCCCAGTGGGCGGCGTCGGTCAGCTTCAGCGATAATGCGCCCTCGCTGCGGGAAAGCAATGACGAACCGTCTTCAGCAAGGGCAATACTGCCCTTCCAGCGTGCGTCCAGCCCGGGCAGGGAGATGGCTGCGCTGGTAGCAAGCTCCTTTGCCGGCACGCCTTTCGCCCGCAGGGTGATGCGGGCGGGGCCTTCTTCGGGCGGCGGGCGCAGACGGGCCAGCGCCAGCAGCGGCGCGGCGGCCCCGCTCTTCACCATCCCGTCCAGTCGCCAGCGGCCTTCGCGCCAGTGCGCCAGCCGCCCCTCGCCCTCGGCGGAAAGGTCTATGCGTGCCGGCCCGGCGGTGCCGTCGAGCGCGGCCCGAAGACGCCGAGCGCCGTTCGTTCCGGCGGGATCGAGATGCAGCGACAGGCCAAGGTCCACCGCACCCAGCCGTCGCAGCCAGTCCGGCGCCGGCCCTTGCGCGCCGGGCCAGAGATTCGCCAGGGCGCGCCACACGGCGGCAGCTTCATCACCCTTCAGGCGCGCGGCAAGGCGCCCCCGCCACGGGACATCCGCCCGCGTGGCTTGCGCCGGCGGGCGAAAGTCGCCGGAAGCAGAGAGCTTCAGGCCGCCGAGATCGGCCACTTCCAGCGTCTTGAGTGCCAGTCCGCGCGGCCCGTGGCTGAAAGCCAGCCTCACGCCGCGCCAGCGCAGGCCCGCCAGTTGCAGTTCATCGGCTCGCGCCCGTACGGAAAGCGCATGGCCGCCAAGCCCGGCCACTCCCTTCGCCAGCGCCAGCGCCGCACCGGGGTGGTTGCCCAGGAGGCGGTCGATGTTCCAGCGTTGCGCCTGCAGGCGGATGGTATCCGCCGGGCCTTCCTCTTTCGCCCCGGTACGCCGCCAGTCGATTTTCAGGGCGGCGCCATCAAGTTTCATGCGGTGGCTGACCATGCGCAGGGCGGCGTCCGTCAGGTCGATGGCGGCCACCAGCGACAACCTGCCCGGAACACCGCGCCAGGCGGGGCGCAACGCCCGCTCGGCAGCGGGAAACAGGGAGAAGAGAAGACCGCGGGCATCCGGCGCGTTGACCTCCAGCCGGCCGGTGAGTTGGAGCACGTCGCCGCCCAGCAGATCTCCCTGGAAGGAGAGCGACGCCACCTCGGGCATCTCGGCGCGCAGGTGGCGGATGGTGAACAGCTCGCGAGTGATTTCCGCCGAGAGGGAAGCGCGGGAAAACTCCCGCGCGCCGGCCTTCACCGTGGTGGCCTGCGCGTCCAGTTCCAGCAGCAGCTCCGGTGGCAGGGCCGGCATGCGGGTGGCCAGCGCTCCGAGATGCCGGCGCAGGGCGGCGAGGGTATTCTCTTGCGCGCGCGTGGCGTCATGCGGTGGCAGACCCAGGAGGGAATCCAGCCGCGGGCCGAGCTTCAGCCTTGCGGTGCGCAGCATGACGAAGGCGTTCCACAGCCGGCCCGGCTCTATGCGGACGTTGCCGGTGATGGTGTCGAAGGGGCTGGACTGAGGGAATTTCGGCGATACTTTCAGTTTCTTAAGCTCCAGCAGGGTGGGCGTGGCCCGCACCCTGGCGGAAAGCGTCACCTGACGGGCAGGATCCAGCGGGTCGCCCCTGCCCCGCGCCAGCCGCGGGCTCAGCGTGAGGCTGCCGTTGAACCGGGGGTGGGCGCTTCTTTCCGCCGCCGGTTCCAGTTCTCCATTCAGCGAGAACGTGTGGCCGCCCGCGTCTTCCGGCGGCTCCAGCTGCAGGGAGAGGCTCACGGGCTTGCCGGCGGAGAGTTCGCCGGTGGCGGCGCGCATCTGCCATTTGCGATCCAGGGCGGAGAAGCTCCCTTGCAGGCGCCACGGGCCGGTGAGGCGCGGAGCGCGGATGCGGATGTTCAGCTCTGAGAGGGTGAGCGTGCGGTGCAGGCGTTTGTCCGCCAGTTGCAGAACGCCCCCTTCCACCCGCACCGAATCGATGGAGATGCGCTCCGGCGCGAAGGGCAGGCGCACGTTCGCTCGTGGTGTCAGCCGCCAGTTGCCGCGGCCGTCTCCGTAATGCTCCAGCGACAGGACAGGGCGCCGCAGGCGCACGCTTTCCACCTCCAGCCGGCCGCCGAAGAGTGCGCCGAGGGAGAACCGCGCCTCCACCTCGGCAACGACGAGCAAATTCCTGAAGCGGCTTTCCGGCGTGGAGGCGATGCGCACGTCATGCAGGCGCGCGGCCGGCCAGGGGAAGAGCACGAAGTCCACATCGCCCGCGATGGTCACGTCACGGCCGGTGACGGCCTCTCCCCACGCCGCGAGTTGCGGGCGGTAGCGGTTCCAGTCCACGAACCAGGGCGCCGCCAGGGCCACCGCCGCCAGCAGGAGGAGCAGGATGCCGATGATGAGCAATGGCGCGCGCCAGATGGACATGGCCGGGAATCCGTGTTTTCAACCGGGCATTTCTATAGCAGATTGATCTTTCGCTGCATAAGGCGGAGTTTTTCGGGCGGGACATGGCGGAGAAAAAGGAAATTTCCGGCTTGCGGCGTGCGCTGGCGCACTGGGAGCGGCTTGCCGGCCACATGCGGCAGGAGCGCGTATGGCTGGTGTGGCTGCTGGCGGCGCTCATCGGTGTGGCCACGGGCTACGCGGTGTTGCTGTTCCGCTACGGCATCGGCGCCGTGCAATGGCTGTGGCTGGACGTGTGGGAAGAGAACATCGTCGCCACCAAGGCGTCTTTCAGCCATCCGCTGGTGGTGTTCCTGGGCCCTGTGGCGGGCGGCCTGGTGGTGGGGCTGCTGCTGGTTTGGCTGGCGCCGCACCGGCGGGCGTCCGGGGTGGCGGACGTCATCGAGGCGGCGCACGTGCGCCATGGCGTCATCAGCTGGAAGGACGGGCTGATGAGCGCCGTCATCACCGTCGTTTCGCTCGGTTCCGGGGCTTCCGCCGGGCGCGAGGGGCCGGCGGTGCATATCGGCGCCAGCATCGCCAGTCAGGCGTTCCGCCCGTTCCGGTATCTGACGGTGGCGCAGCGGCGGGTGCTGGTGGCGGCGGGTGCGGCGGCGGCGGTGGCGGCTTCGTTCAATGCGCCCATCGCCGGCATGCTGTTTGCGCACGAGGTGATTCTGGGGCATTACGCGCTCTCCGCCTTCGTGCCGACGGTGCTGGCCTCGGTGGCGGGGGCGCTCATTACGCGGGTGCATCTGGGCGATCAGCCCGCCTTCACGCTGCCGGAACTGGCCATATCCTCTCACTTCGAGATACCCGCCTTTCTGCTGCTGGGGCTGCTGGCGGGGTTCGTGGCGGTGGCCTTCCTGCGCATGGTGGAGGCCTTCGACCTGCAGGCGCGGCGCATGCCCATGCCGTTGTGGCTGCGGCCGGTGGCGGGGGGTGCCGTCATCGGGCTGATGGGCGTGTTCGTGCCGGAGATCCTGGGCGTGGGGTATGAGGCCACGAGCCAGGCGCTGCGCGGGCGCTACGACCTGCTGTTCCTGCTGGTGCTGCTGGCGGCGAAGATGCTGGCCACTGCTGTAACGCTGGCCTCGCGTTTCGGCGGCGGGGTGTTTTCGCCGTCGCTGTTCCTGGGCGCCATGACCGGTGGCATCGTGGGACAGGTGGTGGGTTGGCTGGCGCCGGAGGCGGCCTCGGACGTGGGGGCGTATGCGCTGGTGGGCACGGCGGCGGTGGCCGGCGCGGTGCTGGGGGCGCCGCTTTCCACGGCGCTCATCGTGTTCGAGATGACGCGGGACTACGCCATAACCATCGCGCTGCTGCTGGCCACTTCGGTGGCGGCGGTGGTGATGCAGGTGACGGCGGTGCGCAGCTTCTTTCACTGGCAATTGCAGCAGCGCGGGCTGGATCTGGCCAGCGGGCCGCACCGGCGCATCATGCGCACGATGACGGTGAAGGCGTTCCTGACGCCGCGGGAGAAGGGCGCTTCGCGCACGGTGCCGGAGCCGTTCGACGCCCGCCCGCAGCTGCGTCCGGACGATACGCTGGAGAAGGCCCTGCGCGCCTTCAACCGGGGCAATTTCTCGCGGCTGGCGGTGGTGGACGCGAAGGGCAAACTCGTCGGCTGGGCCGATTATGCCAAGGCGCTGGAGGCCTACAACGACGCGCTGGTGGAGGCAGAGCTGGAGGAACACCGATGAGGAAAACGGGGTGGAAGCAGTCGCGCGGCATGGTGCGGGTGTGCTAGAACGGAACGCGAATGAAGGCGAATCTCCACCCTGGCGGGACAGATGGCCGATCCGTTCGATCTCGATGACGTGTGGCAGGAGCCGCCGCGGCAGGAAGCGGCGCCGCAGGCGCCTGGCGCCGAGGCGTCGGGCGAGCCGCC
>JALUAB010000038.1 GCA_027051195.1 Hyphomicrobiales bacterium | reverse complement strand
CCGCCAATGCCGTTTGCCGCCACCACCCGGTGACAGGGGATGATTATGGCGATGGGATTGGCCCCGTTGGCCGCGCCCACGGCGCGCGCAGCCCGCGGATTGCCTACACGGCGTGCCAGTTCGCCATAGCTTATGACCTGCCCATACGGGATTTCCGTCAGCGCCCGCCACACCCGGCGTTGGAAAGGCGTGCCCCGGGGCGCCAGCGGCAGGTCGAAGCGCCGTCGGCGGCGGGAGAAATATGCATCGAGCTGCCGCCGCACTTCCCCGAATGGCGCGGCATTCTCCCGCCAGTCGTCCCGCGGCGCGAACCTGTGTGCGAATTGCAGGTGCGTGAGCGCACCATCCTCCCGCGCTGCCAGGATCACCGCGCCCACGGGTGTTTCGTGCCGGCAGAAATGCATGCACCCGTTCCTTTCATCCGGCGGTTTGCCACGAGCGCAACAGCGCCGCCGCCTCGCTCAGAGAAATATCGCGCCAGGCCGTATAGGCTTCCGCCACCGCGAAATACGGTCCGCTGCGCACATTGACGACATACAACGCCGCCGCCTCCGGCGCCACCATGTCCACGGCGCGGGCCGATGCCGTCGGCACCGCCACCACCACCCGCCGTGCGCCACGTCTGAGCGCTTCGCGAATCGCCACCAGCATGGTGAAGCCGGAAGCCAGCCCGTCATCCACGATGATGGCTGTCTTGTCCCGCAGGTCGACCGGCGCCTTGCCGCCGCGCAGCAACCTGATGCGCTCTTCCAGCGCCTCCCGCTCCAGTGCGACCACCCGCCGGATTGTCTCCTCGTCGAGATACCGCGCCAGCTGCTCGTTCAGCAGTATTTCGCCATGCTCGCTGAGCGCGCCGAAGCCCGTTTCCGGATTGTCCGGCATGTGCAGCTTGCGCACAAACAACAGGTCGAACGGCAGCTCCAGCCTGTCCGCCAGCGCCAGCCCCACGGGCACGCCGCCGGCCGGAATGGCCAGCACAACCGCGTCCGGCGCGCCGCGAAAGTCACGCTCCATCAGCCTCGCCAGTGCATCCGCCGCATCCAGCCGGTCGGTGAAGATGCGCACCCGCTCGCGAAAGGCGGGGTTGTCGATGATCCTGCCCATGGTGCACCTCCCTTCCGTTTTCATATGGGAGGTGCGGTGCGGTTTTTCATATCCGGCGCACCAGCGCGGACAGGGGCAACCGTTTTTCCCAGCCCGCGCGTTCCAGTTCTGGCGTGTCGCTGCGCGTCTCCTGCGGCCAGCCGATGCACAGCCAGGCGATGAAGCGCCAGCCCGCCGGTGCTTCGCAGATGCGGCAAATCTCTTCCGGCTCCAGAATGGACACCCAGCCCATGCCCACGCCATGCGCCCGCAGCGCCAGCCACAACGTGTGAATGGCGCACACGGTGGAATAGGCCCGTGTTTCCGGCATGGTGCGTGCCCCCAGCTTGCGGCCGGTGGTGGTGGTGTCGTCACAGAACACCGCCATCTGCACCGGTGCGTCACGGATGCCCTCAAGTTTCAGCCGGGCGTACAGCCGCCGGTCTTGCGGCGCCGTGGCCGCCAGTGCCGCCGCGTTGGCCCGCCGGAAGGAGGCGGCGGCGGCCTTTCGCCGGGCGGCGTCTTCCACCAGAACGAATCGCCACGGCTGCGAAAGCCCCACCGAAGGTGCCATGTGCGCAAGGTTCAGCGCCTCCAGCAGGATGTGCTCCGGCACCGGATCGGGCCGGAAGCGGCGCACGTCCCGCCGCAATCGCACCAGCGCGGCAAGGCGGTCCCGGAATGCCGCGTCGAAAGTGTCCGCCGGCAGGCCGCCGGCATCGTTCGGTGAGCTGGCATCGTCACGCATGGCGGCAGCAATAGCCGCTCAGCGACGTCTTCGCAAACAGCCGTTCAGGACACGCCGCCACCGCGCAGGCGCATGAGAGGACGCCGAACCGCCGCCCTCAACGTGGAAGGCAATGCGCCATAGGCCTGCCGCGCCATGCCTTCGGCGTGGGTCTTCCACATGGTGTAGGCCAGGCCGCCCATGCTCAGCGGCAGCACGAGGCTGCCGAGCGGAATTTCCTCGTTGGCCCAGTCGATCTTGTAGGGGGCGGAATTGGCCAGCATGTCGTAGGCGTGCAAACCATTTTCCTTGCACCACCGCAACATCAGCCACAAGGCGATCTTGCCGGGGGAATGCGCGGCGAAGGCCGGGTCATAGGCGGAGAACCAGGCGTGAAAG
The DNA here is from genome assembly GCA_027051195.1 of Hyphomicrobiales bacterium. GTDB lineage: Bacteria > Pseudomonadota > Alphaproteobacteria > Rhizobiales > Aestuariivirgaceae > Thermopetrobacter. The sequence goes on along the minus strand of JALUAB010000038.1, from coordinate 3,270 downwards.
ACCCCGTCCAGCGCCATGCCCACGTCCACGGCCAGCGGCCGTCCGTCCAGGCGCAGCTCCGCCGCCAGCCAACGTCCGCGTTCTTGCGGCTCCGCCGGCGCGCTCAGAAGCGCATGCAGAAAGGGGCCGAACGCCCGATGCATGGGCAGGCTGTCCCGCAGTCCTCTCTCCCGCAGCCACACGCGTTTCCAGCCCAGCGCCCCTTGCAGGAGCCCTGGCGGCACGTCGCCCGCCGGATGCACCTTGAAAGTGACGTCGCCCTCCCGCTTCAGGCGGTTGAGCCGCTTTTTGCGGGCGCGTCTCGCCGAAGGCTTCAGGGCCAGTTCGAAAGCGCGCCAGTCGGCAAAGCCGGACAGGTTCACGCGAAAGGCCGCCGTTTGCTTCCCCGGCCGGAAAGATGGCTGAGCGTCGCGCAACACCCCCATGGATCGGGAGGAAAGCAGCGGCAGGGAAATGAAGTCCGCCGCACGGTCGTGCAGGGAGGCCATGAGTTCTTGCAGAATCTCCCGTACCGCCTCTTCCGGCAGTGGCGCGGTCAGCGGGCCGCCCTGCTGCAAGGCCGGCACCGAGAGCCATGTGATGCGGCGCATGCCCACATGCCGGTCCAGCTGCATGGGCATCAGCGCCAGTGGCGCGCCATCCGCTCCGCGTGCCAATACCACCAGCGGGCGCAGGGGCGCGCCGTCTCGGCCAAAATGCTCCAGCCATGCCTTTGTCCAGCGCCAGGTCTGGAATGGCGAAAGGTCACGGGCGCGCCGCTCCAGCGCCAGCCAGGTTTCGGCCCGCCGCAGTATGGCTTCCCGGTCATCCAGGATGTCACACGTCATCCTCAGATTCCGCTCTTTCTCGCATCCCCGTCCGCGCATCCGCCGGCATGTGTGGATGCCCCACCATTCATTTCTCCAGATGCATCTGCCGTTCTTCCGGAATCCGGCGCACGCCGTCCTCTTCCGCCGGATCGATGACGAACTGCATGGCCACCTTGCGCGGCTTCGGGCTGTGCACCTTGAGCTTCTTTGCCGCCAGCCCCGCCACCGCACGCAACGCCTCGCCCAGCGTGCCGGGCCCGGTGGACTGCGGGTTCATGCCCAGCCGCCGCCGCAGCAGGCCGTTGGCATACAGCGCCGCGTAGCGCCGGATGGATGCCGGATGGTGATATTCTGATTGCAGCGACACGTTCAGCTCACCCAGGTTCTCCACCGCGTGCGGCCACATGAAGGGGAAGCTCACGCCCTGGCCCGGTTCCAGCACGGCCTCCATCGCCTGTTCCAGCCATTCCGGCCTCAGCGGAATGTCCTCCAGCTGCTCACGCAGGATGATGCTCTCGCGCCATTCATCCGGCACCGGAAATTTCGCCGGATCCCACAGCCGGAACTTCTTGCGTCCGCGAATGTGGAAAAGCAGCACTTCCGCCACGTCGATATGCGGTGTCACCTGTGCGGAAGGGCCGGAAATGAGCAGGTTGGTGTAGAGGTTGAAATAGGTGAAATGCGCCACACGGCGCTTGAACTCGTCATAGGCGGCGCGGATGAGGCGGTAGAGATCCGGCGCCAGCTCATGCAGGTGCTCCACCTGTAGCCACAGCCTCCCGCGGCGGATCAGCGCCAGCACGTCATGGCCGTTCACCTTCTCGCCCGGTTCCGTCAACAGGCCCTGCACCCACCGGCCATAACCGGCCGCGCCTTCCGGCTCCACCATGGAAAGGTTGTAATGCTCCGGCCCCGCCGCCGCCGCGCGTTCGATGATGCGCGCCAGATTGTCGTCGTCCAGGCTGGCCATATCCGCCAGCGCATGCCCGAACACCACCACCTCGCCATGCACGCCCATCAGCTCGGGCGTGTCATTGCGGAGCAGGCGGGCCTCGGCAATGTCCGCGATATGTGTCATGCTGATACTCCCCGGCTTGGCTGTCGCCTCGTTCCGGGGAAACGGTTCAAGCCGCATGCCAACGGACGGGCTTGCGGCGGAGGTGGTGCCGACGGCGCGGAGCCATGCCTCAGGAGGTCTTGCCGAACCCGCCGCCGCCCGGCGTGCGGATGATGATGGCGTCACCGCGCCTCGCCTGCACGGTGCAGGCGGAAGGCAGCCGCTCGATGCTGCCGTCGGCGCGGCGCAGCAGGTTCTCGCCCGGCGCCGCGTCACCACCGCCGTTCAGGCCGAAGGGCGCCACCCGCCGCCGGTTGGTCAGCAGCGAGGCCGTCATGTCCTCTCGGAACTGCACGATGCGCTCCGCGCCGTCACCGCCGCGCCAGCGCCCACCACCGCCGGAGCCGCGCCGCACCGCGAAGCGCTCCAGCAGCACCGGATAGCGGAACTCCAGCACCTCCGGGTCGGTCAGCCGCGTGTTGGTCATGTGGGTGTGAATGGCGCTCTCGCCATGCCAGCCGTCGCCCGCCCCGGCGCCGCCGCAAATAGTCTCGTAATACTGGTGCCGCGCGTTGCCGAAGGTGAAGTTGTTCATGGTGCCCTGCGCCGCCGCCATCACCCCCATGGCGGCGAACAGCGCGTCCACCACCACCTGCGAGGTTTCCACGTTGCCCGCCGCCACTGCCGCCGGTGGGCGGGGTTTGAGCAGGCAGCCGTCGGGCACGACGATGTCGATGGGCTTGAGGCAGCCAGAGTTGAGCGGGATGGGCGCGTTCACCATGCAGCGGAAGACATAGAGCACACAGGCGCGCGTGATCGGCTCCGGGGCATTGAGATTGTCCGGCAGCTGCGGCGATGTGCCCGTGAAGTCCACCACCGCGCGGCGGTTCTCCCGATCAACGCGAATGGCGACGCGGATTTTCGCCCCGTTGTCCAGCTCGGTCTCGAACGCCCCGTCCTTCAGCGCGTCGATCACCTGCCGCACGCTCTCCTCGGCGTTGTCCTGCACATGCCGCATGTAGGCCGCCACCATTTCCGGCCCGAAGTGCGCCACCATCTTTTCCAGTTCCGCGATGCCGCGACCGCAGGCCGCCACTTGCGCCTTCAGATCGGCGATGTTCTGATCCGGATTGCGTGCGGGGTAGGGGCCGGAGGCGAGAATTGCGCGCATCTCCTCCTCGCGGAAGCGGCCGTCCGCCACCAGCCGGAACGGCTCGATGAGCACGCCTTCCTCGTCGATGGTGCGTGCTTCGGGACTCATGGAGCCGGGCGCCTTGCCGCCGATGTCCGCGTGATGCCCGCGCGCCGCCACGTAGAACCGGGGGCGCCCACCACCCCGCGCCCCGCCCAACCTCTCGCTCCCCATATTATCGGGAGGTTGGGCGGGGGCGCGGGGTGGTGGGT
>JALUAB010000037.1 GCA_027051195.1 Hyphomicrobiales bacterium | reverse complement strand
ACGAGGGCAATGCCGCCATCTCCCGCCAGTCCTGCGCCGTGAAGTCGTCGTGCCGCTCCAGGAAGGCGGCCGCCTGATCCGCATTTTCCGGCGGCAGCAGGGAACAGGTGACATACACCAGCCGCCCGCCGGGCCTCACGTATGCCGCCGCCTCGTCCAGCAGCGCGGCCTGTGCCGCCGCGTGTTTCGTCACCATGCGCGGTTTCAGCCGCCACTTGGCGTCCGGTCGTCGCCGCCACGTGCCGGAGCCGGAGCACGGTGCATCCACCAGCACCAGATCGCAGGCGCCTTGCAGCGACGCCAGCTTTTCATCCCGCTCGTGCGGCGCCACCACTTCCACATTGCGCGCCTGCGCCCGGCGCAGCCGTTCGATGATGGGAGAAAGCCGCGCCAGATCGGCATCGTGCGCCACGATGCGTCCATTGTTTTCCATCATCGCTGCCAGCGCCAGCGCCTTGCCGCCGCCGCCGGCGCAATAGTCCAGCGCCAGTTCGCCGGGCCGCGCGCCGGTCAGCAGCGCCGCCAACTGCGAGCCTTCGTCCTGGATTTCGAAAAGCCCGCGATGAAATGCCAGCTCCGCCGTCAGGTGCGGCAGTCTCCCGCGTTTGTCCTCACCGAAGCGCAGCCCCCAGGGTGAATGGGGCGTCTCCTTGGGATTGTGCCGCGCCAGCTCCCGCGCCATCTCCGCCCGCGTGGCCAGCAGTGTGTTCACGCGAATGTCCAGCGGCGCCCGCTGCGCCAGCGCCTCGCCGGCGCGCACCGCGCCCGCGCCGAACACGCGCCTGAAATGCTCGTGTGCCCACTGCGGATAATCGCCGCGCACCCACGGCGGCGCCTCCTCCGTCGGTCGCGGGTTTTCCAGATGTGTCCGCTCCCCGGCGGATAGCCGTCCGAAACCATGGCGCGCCGCGCCCATGCGCTCGATGGCAGCGATGTCGTGTCCGGCGTTGAAGGCGAGATGCGCCAGCACCAGCGCCCGCGGCGAATCATCCTCCATGCGCCAGGCCAGCGAGGCCTTTCTGCGCAGGCAGTCCAGCACGATGTCGCCGATGGCCGCGCGGTCGCCGCTGCCGGCGAAGCGATGACGCTTGCCCCAGTCCGCCAGCGCCAGCCGGGCAGGGCGGTGATGATCCAGTATATCGTGCAGGATGTCGATGGCTGCGGCCGCTCTTGCGCCGGGTGTCATGGCCGGGCTCCCCCGTTGTTGTCCGAAGATGATGAATACAGCGTGTAGCCGGTTTTGCGAAATGCCGGACAGGTGAAAAACCGCCCGGCGCGGGCGTTCCGTAGGCGACGACCGGAAGGCGGTGATTGCCTGACGAACGGCGAATATGGGATGCCGGAAAGGGAAAATGGCTGGGGACCCAGGATTCGAACCTGGACTTACGGAGTCAGAGTCCGCTGTCCTACCATTAGACGAGTCCCCAGCACATGTCGTGAAGAACCGGGCGATCCTGCCCGCCCGGAACGCTATTTGCACTAGCCGCAGCGTTGGTTCAAGTCAAGTCCCGCCGCCCCCGGAAACGTGATTCTCGCCAGCGCGCATGAACCTGGCTTCGGCCACCCGCCCTTGCGCGATGCATCATGGTGCGGGCCAGTTCGGAAGCGCCGGACGCTGGATGGTTCTCCGCGCATGAGGCCTCAGTCGCCACGGAAACGCCTCAGCACGTCCTGCAGCGAGCTGCGCAACGCCGCGCGTGCGTCATCGGTTTTCGCGCCGGGGGTCTGCCGCCCGGCGGTGGCCGCAGGCGTGGCGTCGGTGGCGGGTTGTGTGGCCATGTCCGGTTGCGCGGGCATGTCCGGCTGCGCCTGTGCCGGCGATGCCGGCTGACACGGTGCCGTGCCGGACTGCGTGACCATGTCCGGCCGCGGCGCCATGCCGGCCGGTGCGGGCTGTAGCCGGGTCGTCATCGCTTCCTCCGGCGCCTGCCCGGGAATGTTTTCCAGATCCGCCATGCCCGCCGGGGCGCTTGCCGTGGCTGCGGCGCCTTGAACGTGCGCAGCCTGCACCGTGTCGGCCGGCATCGCGGTGCCCCCATGCTCCGGCGCCGCCTGCGGCATGGCCGGCGCCTGATACACGGCGTGGGGTGCGGGCTGCGACGCCGCGGCGGAGGAGGCATGCCCGGCCTGCACCGCCGGTGGCCGTTGACGGTCGCCGCGATCGCCGTTCAGGTCCTGCTCGCGCCAGCGGTGCACGATCTTGCTCAGGAAGTCAGGATCATGGATGTCCGCCCGCCAGCGCTTGGAGAAGGCCGCCGTGGTGGAACGTGGCAGATGCTCCTCGGGCAGCCGGTCGAAACGGATGCGCGTGGGCAGCGAGATGCCTTCGCCGAAGGCCACCGCCTCGCCCACGCCCATGGTCGGCATGAATGCCAGCAGCGAGGCGGCGGAATCGGAAATGCCCGCACGCAGGATTTCCTGGTCGCGCTCGTTGGAGAGGCGCAGCGAGAACACCGTGTTGCATTGCGACAGGATGGTGGGATCCAGCTCCGCCGGACGTTGCGTGATGATGCACAGCGAAACGCCGTATTTGCGTCCTTCCTTGGCGATGCGCGAGATCGCCCGGCGCGTTGGCTCGAAGCCGGCGTTCGGGTCGTTCGGCACGTAGCGGTGGGCCTCTTCGCAGACGAAGGTGATGGGCACCTGCCCGTGCGAATACAGCGCGAAGTCGAAGGCCATGCGCGCCAGCACGGAAACCACCACATTGATGACCTCCGACGGCAGGCCGCCCAGTTCCAGCACAGTGATCGGCCGCCCGTTCACCGGAATGCGAAATAGCCGCGAGAGGACCTCCACCATGCTGTCGTTCACGGTGAGGGAGCCGAACATGAAAGAGTAGCGCGGGTCGCGGCTGAGCGATTCCAGCTTCGCCTTGATGCGCTTGTAGGGCGCCAGATGGTTCTTCAGCTCCAGCTTGCCCAGGTGCTCGTCCAGCACCGCCACCAAGTCGGACACGCGGTAGGGCAGAGGCACGTCCACGCTGATGTTCTGCGCCTCGCTGGCCACCCGCGACGACATCCGCTTGCCGGAAGAGCCCACCTTGTAGCGCGCGCGCGCCAGCGGAATGAGCTCGCGCAGCACTTCCGTGTCGGTTTCCGTGTGGGAGTGATGCCCCACCAGGATCTCGCAGATTTCCTCGAAGTTGAGCAGCCAGAACGGCAGGTTGAGGTCGTCCGGCCGCACGATCTCCGCCATGTCGGAAAAGGCCGCCGCGTATTCCCGGTGCATGTCCAGCAGCAGGATGTGGGCGTTGGGATTTTTCTCAAGGATGCGCCGGAGAATCAGCGCCACGGTGCACGACTTGCCGGTGCCGGTGGTGCCAAGTATGGCGAAATGCTTGCCCAGCATCTCGTCCAGCTTGACCATCGCCGGAATGGTATTGTCCTGATGGATGTGGCCGACGGATATGGAGGCGTCCTCGTCCACCGCGTAGGCCATCTTCAGCTCGTCATGGGTGGCCAGCGTTACCACATCCCCCAGCCCCGGATAGTGCGACACACCGCGGCGGAATTTTTTCGGCCGGCCATCCTCGCCGCGCACGATCTCGCCGATGAACTCCACCTCCACGATGCGCACGTCGTCGTTGAACTCACCGGCGTCCGGCACCGGCATGGACAGGGAGGAAACCAGCGCCAGCGCCACCAGCTCTTCACGATCCACCTTCAGCAGGGTGCCGATTTCCGGTGAGACGCTCTCCTCGCCGGCCAGCGCTCTGTCCAGCATGATTACGGCGCGCCCGCCGGAAACGGCGACGATGCGCCCCAGGCGCTCGGACGCCGGTTCGCTCATGTCGGCCGTGGCATCGGCAATGACCGTCGTTTCATTCATCGGTTCGTCTCCACACATGGTTTTTTCACCGGGGCGCCGGGCTCAGGCGGCGCCCGTCGTTTCCTTCCGCCGGGAGCGCGGCAGCAGCGCGCGCACACGCGTGCCCTCGCCCTTGCGGCTGGAGATTTCCAGCCGCCCGCCGTGCATCTCCACGATGGCGATGGAAATGGGCAGCCCCAGCCCCGTGCCCTCGTGCTTCTTGTTGAGCTGGTCGTGAATCTGTTCGAACGGTTCGCAGGCCCGCGCCACTTCCTGCGGCGTCATGCCCTCGCCCGTGTCCTCCACCACCAGCTCCACCAGGTCGCGATCCGCCAGATGGCGCAGCGCGATACGCACCGTGCCGCCCTCGGGCGTGAACTTCACCGCGTTGGAGAGCAGGTTCAGGATGACCTGCTTCAGCCGCGTGGAATCCGCCTCCATCGCCGGGATGTCCTCGGGCACGTCGATTGCGAGCGAGAGCGCCTTCTCCTCCGCCCGCGGCCGCACCAGCTGCATGCAGTGTTCCACCAGCTGGTTGGGCTGCACCTGCGAAAAGGCAAGCTCCATGCGCCCGGCGTGGATCTTGGAAATGTCCAGCACCTGGTTGATCAGATCCAGCAAGTGGCGCGCCGCATCGCTGATGTATTCGGCGTATTCCCGCACCTGCTGCGGATTGTCCGCCGCCTGGCCCTTGAGCATGTCCGAAAAGCCGATGATGGCGTTCAGCGGCGTGCGCAGCTCGTGGCTCATGCTGGCAACGAATTCGGTGCGCGCCTTCAGCGAGAGTTCCGCCTCCAGCCGCGCCGCCTTCAGCGCTAGCATGGCCTTGCGCCGCATCAGCGCCAGCCCCAGATTTTCTGTGTAACCGGAGAGCAGCGTTGCTCCCCTCTGCCCGGAATCGCACTCTCTGGCCGCGGAAAAGGTTCGCATGATTTCGATGTGCCCGGATGATGCCCGCCAACGTTTCGACATTCGTGCGCGAGATTACCGCGCGAATGGTGAAGGCTTGTTTAATCGCGAGCGGCGACGGCGCTTTTCGGATCTCTCGGGCGGTGATAAAGTCGCAGCCGGAAACGGCATGACCGTGACGGAAAAATCGACGGACACGAGGCCGCGTGCGGAGGGAGGCGTCAGCCGCGAGGGCGCGCTTTCGCCGGCGTGGCGGAAAGGCGGCAACTTGAACCGGGGAACGGGGCGTCCGCACGGCGCACGGCGGGCTGGGCGCACGCCAGCGGAGCGGGCACGGCACAGGCAGCGGCGCGCCCAGCGCCTGCTGCAACTGCGCGAGAAGGGCGCGCCTTTCTACGGCGCGCTGGATCTCGGCACCAACAACTGCCGTCTGCTCATCGCGCGGCCGACGGCCGATGGCGGTTTTCGTGTGATCGACGCCTTCTCGCGCATCGTGCGGCTGGGCGAGGGCATCTCGCGCACCGGCCGGCTGTCGGAAGAGGCCCAGGCGCGCACGCTGGCGGCGCTGCGCATCTGCGCCAACAAGCTGCGGTTCTGGAACGTGCGGCGCATGCGGCTCATCGCCACCCAGGCCTGCCGCCGCGCCGAGAACGGTGAACAGTTCCTCGCCCGCGTGCGCCACGAGCTGGGCCTGTCGCTGGAGGTCATCGACGCCGAGACGGAAGCCCGGCTGGCGGTGATGGGCGCCTGTCCGCTCATCGACAGGG
>JALUAB010000036.1 GCA_027051195.1 Hyphomicrobiales bacterium | reverse complement strand
GCGTTTGTCCTGTTCTGTCAAGGGCTTCGCCCGCTTCGCGGCGCCTGCACCGCTTCCCACATGCTCCTTCATTTCCCCTTTGGGCGGCGCTTGTAGCCGGGTTTGGTGAACATGGGCGTGGTCACGGTGGCCGTCGCCTCGCGCCTGCCCGCGCGCAAGGTCACGGGCGCGCCCCTTTCCGCATGATCCGCCGCCACGTAACCCATGGCGATGGGTGTGCCAACGGTGGGGGCGAAGCCGCCGGACGTGACGCGGCCGATGACCTCGCCCGCCTCGTTCAACACCTCCGCGCCGGCGCGTACCGGGGCGCGGCCCTCGATGGCAAAGCCCACACGTTTGCGCGCGGGACCTTCCGCCAGCTCCTTCAGGATACGCGCCGCACCGGGGAAGTCGCCGGCCTCGCGGCGGCGCTTGCCAATGGCCCAGGTGAGCGCCGCTTCCACCGGAGACGTGGTTTCGTCGATGTCGTTGCCATACAGGCACAGGCCCGCCTCCAGCCGCAGCGTGTCGCGCGCGCCCAGCCCGGCGGGCTTCACCTCCGGCTCGTTCAGCAACAGCTCGGCCAGCTCCTCGGCGCGGTCGGCGGGCACGGAGATCTCAAAACCGTCCTCGCCGGTGTAGCCGGAGCGGGAGAGGAACACGTCAATGCCCGCGATTTCCGCCGGCGCGGCCTCCATGAAGTAGAGATCGGTGGCCTCGGGGCAGTGGCGGGCCAGCGCCGCTTCCGCCTTCGGCCCCTGCAACGCCAGCAGCGCCCTGTCCTCGTGCATGACCAGTTCTACGCCATCCGGCAGCACGGCGCTGAGCGCCTCCGCGTCCACATCCTTGCGCGAAGCGTTGAACACCACCATCAGCCGACCGTCCTCGTGCGGCGGGCGGGTGACCATCAGGTCGTCGATGATGCCGCCGGTATCGTTCAGCAGAAAGCCATAGCGCATGTGGCCGGGTTTCAGCTTCAACAGGGCCGCCGGGTTCAGCCGCTCCATGGCGGCGGCCACGGTTTCCCAGTCCGGGCCGATGAGCGAGGCCTGGCCCATGTGCGAGACGTCGAACAGGGAGGCGGATTCGCGCGTGTGCCGATGTTCGGCGATGATGCCCTCGAACTGCACCGGCATGGCGTAGCCGGCGAATGGCACCATGCGCGCGCCAAGGCGCTCGTGCAGGGCGAACAGCGGGGTTTTCTTCAGGTCGTGCGGGGCGGCCATGGCGGCTCCTCTCGATTCCGGTTGGGCAACGGATGCTCGCCGCCTCGCGGCGATTGGCAGCGCAAACACCCTGTCGCCCCACTCTGTCCGGAACCTGAGAGAATCACCCGCCGGGAAAGCCTTCTCGAAGGCAACCAGCGGGCTTACCCCCTTCGGTGGGTTGGGGGAAACATTCCCCAACCGCTCTCCAGAGTTCCCATTTCCCGCGCGGTCCTTTTGCCTGAGAGTTTCCTGGGGCGGTTGCTCCTTCGGCGGCGCTCTGTTGGCCCGTGCACATGGCCGGGCCGCAAGCGCGCTCTCCCGCGCGGGATCAGACGGGAGTTGGCGACAGGGTTCACGAGCCCGGGCAAAGAGTCAAGATGGCGGAAGGCTTTTCCACCGTACGGGCTGGCGCGGGCGGGCGTGGCGGGATAAGGAAAGAGGCATGAGCGCACAAGCCGACATTCGACTGCTGCTGGCGGCGCCCCGCGGGTTCTGCGCCGGGGTGGAGCGGGCCATCGCCATCGTGGAGGAGGCGCTGAAACGTTTCGGCGCGCCGGTGTTCGTGCGCCACGAGATCGTGCACAACCGCCACGTGGTGGACGGATTGCGCCGACGCGGGGCGATTTTCGTCGAAGAACTTGACGAGGTGCCGGACGGCACCGACCGGCCGGTGATCTTCTCCGCCCACGGGGTGGCGCGCGCGGTGGTGGAGGAGGCGCAGCGGCGCGGGCTGTTTCACATCGACGCCACCTGCCCGCTGGTATTCAAGGTGCACCACGAGGCGCAGCGGCATCATCGGGCCGGGCGGCATGTGCTGCTCATCGGCCACGCCGGGCACCCGGAGGTGATAGGCACCATGGGCCAACTGCCGGATGGGGCCATCAGTCTCGTCGAGACGCTTCGGGACGCCGAAACCGTGACTATCCCCGAAGATGCCAAAGGCGTCGCCTACGTGACGCAGACCACGCTTTCGGTGATGGACACGCGCGACATCGTGGCGGTTCTGAAGCGGCGCTTTCGCGATCTGCAGGGGCCGTCGAAGGAGGACATCTGCTACGCCACCACCAACCGGCAGGAGGCGGTGCGGGCGCTGGCGGAACGGGCCGACGTGGTGCTGGTGGTGGGCGCGCCCAATTCGTCCAACTCGCGGCGGCTGGTGGAGGTGGCGGCCAAGGCGGGCAGCCGCGCGCAGCTGGTGGAGCGGGCGGCGGACATCGACTGGGCGGACATCGCACCGGGCATGACGGTGGGCATATCCGCCGGGGCCTCCGCACCGGAAGTGCTGGTGCGCGAGGTCATCGACACCTTTCGGCAACGGTTCGGCACGGTTTCGGTGGAGGAGCTGCGGTTGCGTGACGAGAGCGTCTCCTTCAAGCTGCCGCCGGAGCTGCGGCAGCAGCCGGCCTGACACCCGTGTCTTTCTTTCCGCAGACTTTCCGGCAGACAGAAAGATGGCAGCGTGCGTCAACAGGCCGAAGGGGCGGATTTGCTTTTCGCGGACAGGTCGCTAGATAGATACCGTCAGCAGACAACCGGGGAACGAGGTTTTCATGGTTCGCATCGTTCAGATCACCGATTCGCACATGGCCGCGGAGCCGGAGCTGGTGGAAACGCGCCGCCGGGATCTCGCACGGGCGGTGGAAGCGGCGAACAGGCTGTCGCCCGATCTGGTCATCCACACGGGCGATGCCTCCAACACCGGGCAGCCGGAGGAATACGCCATCGTGCGGGCGGAGATGGACAGGCTGACCGCGCCTTACGTCATCACGCCGGGCAACCGTGATTCGCGCCCGCGCATGCGCGAGGCGTTCGGTGATCTCGGCTGGCTGCCGGAAGGCGACGGGCTGCTCATATACTCCGTGCAGTCGGGGCCGGTGCGGGTGATCTCTTACGACTCCAAGGGGCCGCAGACGAACAAGGGCTGGGCGGACGAGGAGCGCCTCGCCCTGCTGGAGCGCGAGATCACGGCGGCGGAAGGCGGGCCGGTGATGATCTTCATGCATCATCCACCCTACGAGCTGACGGAAATCCCCGACCCGTTCCAGTATGCCGACTGGGCGCACGCGGAGGCGCTCAATGCGCTGGTGGCGAAGCATGCGAACGTGGAGCTGGTGGCCTGCGGGCATGCGCACCGCTATATTCCGGGCCGGGTGGGCAACGCGCCGGCTCATACACTGATGTGCAACGCCAGCGATCTGCGCAAGGGGCCGGCGAAGGAACTCGGCGATGCGCCGGTGGTGATGGTCTATGACTTCGACGCGGAAGGACGCCTGAAGGACGCGCGGCTGGAGACATTCTCCGAAGATGCGGTGGCTCCGGCGGCGGAGTGAGGCGTCGGGCTTTCAGTCACCGCTTTCGCGCGATCAGCAGGTATTCCACGTTGCCATCTGCGCCGGTGATGGGCGAAGGCAGCATGCGCACGGGGCGCCAGCCCTGACCGCGCAACCAGTCCCGCATGCGCTCCAGAACTTCCCGCCGCACCTCTTCGCATTTCACGATGCCGCCGGGACCGACATTTTCCGGTCCGGCCTCGAACTGCGGCTTCACCAGCGCCGCCAGCCAGGCGCCGGGGCGGGCCAGCGCCAGCGCGGCGGGCAGGGCCTTCGTCAGCGAGATGAAGGAGACGTCGGAGACGATCACGTCCGGCGGCTCCGGCATGTGTTCGACGGTGAGGTCGCGGGCGTTCAGCCCTTCCAGCGAAATGACGCGGGGGTCGGTGCGCAGACCGTCGTGCAACTGGCCGTGACCCACGTCCACGGCATGAACCTTGCGCGCGCCGTGTTCCAGCAGCACCTGGGTGAAGCCGCCGGTGCTGGCGCCAATGTCTGCGCAGACGGCGCCCGAGATGGCGGCGGCGAGCGCGGGTTCGGCCTCGATGGCGGCCCGCAGCTTCAGCGCGGCGCGGGAAACGTAACCGGCGGCCGGATCGGCAAGCTCGATATGCGCATCTTCCGCCACCGGTGCACCGGGCTTGCGCACCCTCTTGCCGTTCACCCGCACGGCACCGCGGCGAATGGCATCGGCAGCGCGGGAGCGGGTGGCATACAATCCGCGCGCCACGAGGAGCCTGTCCAGCCGCATCCTGTCGCCCATGTTCTCGTTCCCGGGAAGGGGTGTCTCCCGTGTCATGGCATGTCAAGGATGAAACCGCTTCGCGGCGGCCCGGAGGGCCGTCCTTGACATGCCATGACACGGGAGAAAATGGCAATGAAGCGCCAATGGCGAAAAATCGCCATTGGCGCTTCTCTCAGCAAATGAAACACAATTCAGCCGCTGGCGTCCGGGTCGAGCGGCTCGGTGCCCACGGGTTCGCCTTCCTCGTTGAGCACGATTTTCTCGATGCGCATTTCCGCTTCCCGAAGCAGCTGTTCACAACGCTTCTTCAGCGCCGCGCCGCGTTCATAGATGGCGATGGATTCGGCCAGCGGCACCTGTCCGCGCTCCAGCCGCTCCACGATGCGCTCCAGCTCGGCGATGGCTTCCTCGAAGCTCATCTGCTCCACCGGGCGTTGTTCCTGTGCATCCGTCATGCCGCATCTCCTTCCATGAGCACCTTCACGTGCACGGCCACGGAAGCGGCCAGCGCCTTCAGGTCATAGCCGCCTTCCAGCACGGAGACGATACGCCCGTCGGCGTGCGTATCGGCCACCTCCATGAGCCTTAGCGTGATCCAGGCGTAATCCTCTTCCGTCAGGTTGAGCGAGGCCAGCGGATCACGGGCATGGGCGTCGAACCCGGCGGAGATGATGATGAATTCCGGCGCGAAGTCGTTCAGCGCCGGCAGGATGCGCGTGTTCACCGCCTCGCGGAAGCGCCGTCCGTCCGACTGCGGCGGCAGCGGGCAGTTCACCACGTTGCCGTGGGCGCCGGTTTCGCTGGCCTGGCCGGTGCCGGGATAGGCAGGATGCTGGTGGGTGGAACAATACATGATATCGGCCTCGTCCCAGACGATGTCCTGCGTGCCGTTGCCGTGGTGCACGTCGAAATCGACGATGGCGACGCGCTCCACGCCTACCTCCTCGGTGAGAAAACGGGCGGCGATGGCGGCATTGTTGAACAGGCAGAACCCCATGCTCTTGTGGCGCTCGGCATGGTGCCCCGGCGGGCGGATGGCGCAGAAGGCGTTATCCACCTCGCGCAGGGCCACGGCCTGCACGGCGCGCACGGCAGCCCCGGCGGCACGCAGGGCGGCGCGCCAGCTGCCGGGTGAGAGCCAGGTGTCCGGGTCGATGGCGAACAGGCCTTCTTCCGGCACGTGCTCGCGCACGGCCTCCACCAGCCCGGCGTCATGGGCCAGCAGCAGGTGGGTTTCATCGGCCAGCGGCGCTTCCTCGCGGGCCAGCACGGCGAAGGCTTCCGTGGCGAGAATCCTCTCGATGGCCATGAGCCGCGCCGGCGACTCCGGGTGACCGGAGGGCGTGATGTGCTCGCGGCAATCGGGGTGTGTGATGAGCAACGTGGTCATGGCGCGGAACATGGCAACGTTTCGCCGCGCTGGCAACCATCGGCGCGGTCATTCCAACAACCGCGCCGGCGCGAGGCCGCGCACGGAATTGCCCACGAACAGGCACCCCCCGCACAGGTCGTCCGGCGTCAGCACGGCCTCTTCCGCCCAGCCCTTGCGCAGCAACGCGGCGCGCAGGGTGCCCGGCAGCAGGCCGCAGGACAACGGCGGCGTGAGCAGGCGGCCATCGCGCAGAAGGAATACGCTGGTGAAAGCGCCCTCGGTCAACTCGTCGCGCTCGTTCAGCAACAGGGCCTCGCGCGCGCCGCGCTCACGCGCATAACTCAAGGCGGCGTCGAAAATGGCGCGGCGGGTGGTCTTGTGGCGCAGCAGGGAGTCGGCACCGCTCACCCGCCGCGGCGCGATGACGACCGGCCAGGGCCGGCGCGGGCGCGGATGCGGCATGGGCGTGGCGGTAATGGCAATCTCGCCATCGCGCGACAGCAGCAGGCGCACGCGCCAGAGAGCGCTTTCCGCCGCATCGAGCGTGCGCAGGCGATCCCGCAGGACCTGGCGCACCCGCGTCATGTCGCAGGCGAAGCCCAGCGCGGCGGCGGAGTGGCGCAGACGCTCCATGTGCAGCGCCAGCAGGAAACAACGGCCGGAGCCGGCGGCGCAGCGCATGGTTTCGATCAGCCGCAAGTCGTCATTGCCGCTTGCAGAAAGCGGGCTTTCAGCAGGCATTCCTCGTATTCCTCCCGTGCCGTGGAGTCGGCCACGATACCGGAGCCGATGCCGCAGCGCCCCGTGCCATCCGGCGCCAGCTCCAGCGTGCGGATGGCGACGGAAAAGCGCACCTGCGGCAGACCGGTTTCGTCATCGCGCCACAACTCGCCGATGGCGCCGCAATAGACGCCGCGCGGCTCCCTTTCCAGCTCGCGGATGATCTCCATGGCTCGGATCTTGGGCGCGCCGGTGATGGAAGCGGCGGGGAACAGCGCGTTCAGAAAGGATTTCAGAGTGGTGCCGGGCCGCAGCTGGCCGGTGACCTCGGAAACCATCTGGTGCACCGTCGGCCAGCTCTCCACGGCGAACAGACGCGGCACGCGCACGCTGCCCACATGGCAGATACGGCCCAGATCATTACGTGCCATGTCCGTGATCATCAGGTTTTCGGCGCGGTTCTTGGCGTCGTGCCGGAGGGTTTCGGCCAGCCGTGCATCATGCGCCGCGTCCGCATGGCGGCGGATGGTGCCTTTCATGGGAATGGTGCGGATGCGCGCGCCCTGGACTTCCACGAATGTTTCCGGCGAGACGGAGACGATGGCGAAGTCCGCATCCTGCAGGCAGGCGGCGTGTCGCACCGGCTGGCGCCGCAGCAAACGGCCCAGCAGCGCCAGCGGCGCGCCGCGCCAGTGGAAATGCAGCGGGAAAGTGAGATTGACCTGATAGACATCGCCGGCGGCGATATATTCGTGGATACGCGCCAGCGCGGCGGCGTGCTCCGCGGAGGTGAGGCCGGGACGCAGGTCTTCCAGCATGGCCGGGGCGGCGCCTTGCGTCCCGGCCAGCACCGACGGCGCTCGCCTGGCGTTGATTTGGCGCGGCGTGCCGACCAAGAACCACAGGAGCGGCAGATTGTGTCTTGCCGGCAACAACGGCCGCAGGCGCGGCTCGAACAGATAACCCAGCTCATAGGCCAGAAAGCCGGCCGCCCGGCAACCTCGCGCCAGCGCCCGTTCCAGCGCGGTCAGGGCTTCCGGCAGCTGTTCCGGCGCATCGGCGCGGATGATGCGCGCGCCACCTTCCGCCATCCACAGCCGCGCCGCGCCGTGGCCGGGCCGGGCGTCCTGCAGCAGGGCGAAGGGCGGGGTGATGCTGGCGCGGGACACGTGGCAGAGGGCCTCCCCTTCGTGGTGCGGCCTCAGTCTACGAGCGGCTTGTCGTCGTCATCATCGAGGATGCGCAGGGCCTCGCCTTCCAGATCGTCATACTGGCCGGACCTCAGCGACCAGATGAAAGCGCCGAGGCCAACGAGACTCATGAACAACGCCAGCGGAATGAGAAAGGCTATGACGTTCATGCCGCCTTCTTCCGTTCTGCCTGTGCCGGCGTGGCCGCCTCTTCCGTCAGGGAGAAACCGCGCCTGAGCCGGCGTTCGATGAAGTTGAGCCGGAGCGCATTGCCCACCACCACGATGGACGAAGCCGACATGGCAATGGCCGCGAACAGCGGCGTGGCGTGCCCCAGCATGGCCACGGGAACGGCCACCACATTATAGATGAGTGCCAGCGAGAAATTCTGCAACATCAGCCGGCGCGCCCTTTTCGCCACCTGGCAGGCATACCATACCGGCAACAATGATTCGGAGAGGAAGACGAGCTGCGCGGCGGTGCGGCCGATATCGCTGGCGCTGCTGGGCGCCATGGAGACATGGCCGGCGGCCAGCGCCGGAGCATCGTTGATGCCGTCGCCCACCATGAGCACCTTCGCGCCGGCGCGGGCCAGGCCTTCCACGTAGGCCAGCTTTTCCTGCGGCGCGCAACGGGCCTTGTAGTGGTTGATGCCGGCTTCCTGCGCAATGGCGCGCACGGGGCCTTCGCGGTCGCCGGAGAGCATCTCCACCCGCAGCCCCATTTCCTTCAGCTTCGCGATGGTTTCCCGCACGTGCGGGCGCAGACTGTCGGTGAAGGTGAAAACGACGGGCCTGCGACCCTCTATGACCAGCGCCAGCTGCGGCATGTCCGTTTCCGGCGCATCCTCCACACGGCAGAAGTCCAGCGACCCCAGCCGCACCCGCTTGCCCCGCCAGCGCCCCTGCAGGCCCTGTCCGGGCAGTTCCTCGATGTCCGTGACATAGGCGGGCGAAACACCGCGTTCGTTCACCGCCTCGACGATGGCCCTGGAGAGCGGGTGGGCAGAGCCTTGCGCCAGCCCCGCGGCGATGGCAAGCGCATCGGTGGAGACGGGACCGGCGTCCGTGAGCTTCAGCTTGCCCAACGTGAGGGTGCCGGTCTTGTCGAAGACGACGGTATCGACTTCCGCCAGTTTTTCCAGCGCGCCGCCATCCTTGACCATAGTGCCGGCGCGGAACAGCACGCCGGCGGCCACCACCTGCACCGCCGGCACGGCCAGGCCCAGGGCACAGGGGCAGGTGATGATGAGCACGGCGATGGCATGCAGCAGCGAGACGGGCCAGTTGAACCCCGTGGCATACAACCAGCCGCCCAGGGTGACGGCGGCCAGAACATGCACCGTTGGCGCGTAATAACCGGCCAGCCGGTCGGCCAACCGCACGTAAACGGAGCGGCTCCTTTCCGCCGCGGCCATGAGGCGGATCATCTCGGCCAGGAAGGTGTCGTCGCCGGCGGCCAGCAGGCGGATGGTGAGCGGGCCGGTGAGATTGACCGCACCGGCATAGACCTTCGTGCCCTCGCCCACGCGCTCGGGATTCGATTCGCCGGTGATGACGGACATGTCCACGTCGGACGCGCCCCGTTCCACGTAGCCGTCCACGGGAATGTGTTCGCCCGGCGGCACGTGCACCAGCATGCCGGGCTTCAGCTCGGAAATGGGCAGGAAACGGCGCTTCCCGTCCTCGCCGATGACCATCGCCCCTTCCGCCGAAAGAGCCATGAGCTGGGTGACGGCGGAGCGGGCACGGGCGCGCATGCGGTGATCCAGATAACGGCCGATGAGCAGGAAGAACAGCAGCGACACGGCGGCATCAAAGTAGGCATGCTGCTGCGAGTTGGCCGTCTGATACAGGCTCATGAACACGGCGGTGACGACGGCCAGCGATATGGGCACGTCCATGTTCATGCGCGCCTGACTGAGCGCCGCCCAGGCGGAGCGGAAGAAGGGGCGCCCGGCGTAGAACACGGCGGGAATGGCGATGGCGGCGGAAACCCAATGGAAGAAGTCGCGCGTGGCCCCGTCGGCGCCGGCCCACACGGAGATGGAAAACATCATGACGTTGGCCGCGGCGAAGCCGGCCACCGCCAGCGCCCGCAGCAATTCGCGGGATTCGGCGTCGTCGCGGGCGAAGCCGGCGGCTTCCGGGTCGAAGGGGCGGGATTCGTAGCCCAGCGATGCGAGCTTTTCCACCACCAGGTCCGGATCGAATTCCTCGTCCTTCCAGCGCACGCGCACCTGGCGCAGGGTGAAGTTGACCCGCCCCTCTTCCAGCGCGGAAATTTCCTTCAGTCCCTTCTCTATGGTGGAGATGCAGGCGGCGCAGTGGATGCCGGGCACGGAAAGGGTGAGTTCGTAGCTGCCGTCATCCTTGCGACGCGCCCACAGGGCGGCGCTGCCGACCGCGCCGCCGGTTTCCTCTCCTCGCATGCCACAGCAGCTCATGGCCCATCCTCAACGTTGCTCCCGCCGGTCATTTCTCCGGCACCACGAACTCGGCCTGCGTGCGCCATTGCAGCTCTGCGCCGCGGGTGAACGTCACGTCGATGCGCCAGGCGCCGGGGGCAAGGCCGGGTCCGGCCAGCACATATCTGCCAATGCCGCGCTCCCGCAGGGTGATTTCACGATCGCCCTTCACGCCGATGGCGCGCAGGGCCTGGCCCTTCGCCCGCAGGCCGGAGACGGGCTCACCCCTGCCGTCCTTCAGCTCGATGGCGATACGGCCGTCCTTGGGCACCAGCACCTTCGTTTGCCAGCCTCTGGCAAGGATGGCCCGGGCCTTGGCGGCTTCCCGGTTGTATTTCAGGGAGGCCTCGTAGCCATTGCCGGGCATCAGGCCCGTCCAGGTGACCTGCGAATAATAGATGAAGATGCCGTTGACGACGAAGATGACTCCGAAGAAGGCCAGCAACATGAGCAGCACATGCCAGCCCGTGAGCTGAAAGTCCTTCTTCGACTGGGCCATGGCTTTGCCTCCGATGCATGGACGGAAGCGGCCTTGCGCCGCTTCCGCCCGTATTACGCTCACTTCTCAGGCGCCTCGAAGATGGCCTTCTTTTCCGCACTTTCTTCCACCTTGCCATCTGGCGCAAGGGCCTCGATGCGGAAATAGAACGCCTCTCGCGGTTCGCGGATCTTGTCTTTCGGCATCGTCACGAACACGCGCAGGGACTTTGCCTTGTTGCCCGGCACCTTGATGACGAAGGTGCGGGCCGGTGGCTTGTCGATGCCGAGAATGCGCATCTTCGCGCCTTCCAGCCCGACGATGGACAGGCGGAAATCACGCGGCTCCAGCTGCATGTTGAGCAGGCGCACGGTGTAGGCATTGCGGATCTCGCCGGTGGAAAGCCGCACGAACAGCGGGCTGCGATCATGGATGACGTTCACCTGCAACCGGTCCCGCGTGGCGAGATGCACGAGAATGCCGGCGGCGATGAGCGTCCAGACGGCAAGATACACCAGGGTGCGCGGGCGGATGAAGCTGCGCCAGCCAAATTCCTTCTGCTCCATCTGGCCGGTGGTGAGCTTCTCGTAGGCGCGCACACTGGAATAGGAGATCAGCCCCTGCGGCCTGCCGATCTTCTCCATCACCTGATTGCAGGCGTCGATGCACAGGGCGCAGGTGATGCAGGCCAGCTGCTGGCCGTCGCGGATATCGATGCCGGTGGGGCAGACCTGCACGCACCAGCCGCAGTCTATGCAATCACCAAACGCCACTTCCGGGTGCTTCTTGCGGTCGCGCTTGGAGCCGCGGGGTTCGCCACGCCAGTCGTGATAGGTGACGATGAGCGTGTCCTCGTCCACCATCGCTCCCTGGATGCGCGGCCACGGGCACATGTAGATGCACACCTGCTCGCGCATGTGGCCGGCGAACAGATAGGTGATGAAACCCATGATGGCGACGGTGGAATAGGCCACGAAGGGCGCCTGGCCGGTGAAGAACCAATAAGTGACGTCCGGGGCGTTGCCGAAATAGAGGATGAAGGTGAAGGCCGTCCAGAACGAGATGAGTATCCAGACGAAATGCTTCAGCCCGCGCTTGAAGATCTTTTCCGCGTTCCAGGGTTGCTTTTCCAGCTTGAGCTGGGCGTTGCGGTCGCCCTCGATCCTGCGCTCCACCAGCATGAAAAGATCGGTCCACACCGTCTGCCAGCAGGCATAGCCACACCAGGCGCGGCCGACCATCGAGGTGGCGATGAACAGGCCGATGCCAGCGAGAATGAGCAGCCCGGCGACATAATAGAATTCCTGTGGCCAGATCTCGATGAAGAAGAAATAGAAACGGCGGTGCTGCAGATCCACCAGAACCGCCTGATCCGGCGCGCCGGGGCCGCGATCCCAGCGGATCCAGGGCAGGATGAAATAGATGCCCATGAAGATGGTGGCGAGCGTCCATTTCAGCCGCCGGAAATGACCGGAGACGGCCTTGGGGAAGATTTTCTTGCGCGCCTGATAGAGCTTTTCGGGTTTCTGGGGCTTGTCGGCGGAGTCGCCGGTGCGGGCGGCTTCGCGTTTCAGCGTGTTGACAACTTCAGCCATCGCTCCGCTCACTCGTTGCAGGTTTCGTTCAACCGCGTTGCGGGCGCTTCCCCCTCTCTCGCCTTCATCCGGCCCCGTTTGGTGTGGCCGATCATCAATTTATTGAAGAAATTCGGATTTCCCAATTATCAAACAGTAATTCGCGCACATGCCGCCACTCATGCATCCACGATGCGGAAAGGTGGCGGGCTCTTGTGACACGAGGCGGAGATACGGGATCTCCGCCTCGCGCGTTGCATGTTCCTGTGCGGCCCGGTTCACGAGCCGACGCCGCCACCCAGCGAATAGACGTAGATGGTCAGCGCCTTGATGGTGGCCTTGTCCAGCTTGCCCTTCCAGGCCGGCATCACGCCATGCTGAGGTTCGCTCACCTGCTTCATGATGCCTTCCCGGGTGCCGGAGAAGAGCCAGATCTGATCGTTCAGGCGTGGCGCACCCAGCTCCTGATTGCCCTCGCCCTTATCGCCATGGCAGCCGTTGCAACCGGCATCTTCCATGTAGACCTTGGCGCCGGCTTCCGCCTTTCTGGCGTCATGCTCCTGCCCGGAAAGCTTGAGCACGTATTCGGTAACCGCCTCGATCTGCGCCGGCTCCAGGATCTGGTCTCGCCCGAAGGCGGGCATTTCCGACTGGCGGGTTTCCTCGTTGGTTTCCGGGTTGTAGCGCACGCCATGGGTGATGGTGTAGTGGATCGCCTCCAGCGTGCCGCCCCACAGCCAGTCGTCGTCCTGCAGGTTGGGGTAGCCATAGGCGCCCCGGCCGGCGGCCTGGTGACACTGCACGCAGTTCACCTTGAAGGCGGCCTCGCCCATGCGGGTGGCGAAGGTGCGCAGGTCATCATTCTTCATGATGTCCTGCAGGGAGGCCTTCTCCAGCCCGGCGAGCTTTTCGGCGCGGGCCTGCTGCACCGCCTTCAGCTCCCGATGCAGCTCCATGCGGTTGGTGGTGCCAAGGAAGCCCTTGAAGTTGGTGTTCAGGCCGGGCCAGGAGGGATAGGCCAGCGTATAGCCGATGCCCCAGATGATGGTGGCGTAGAACGTCCACAGCCACCAGCGCGGCAGGGGCGTATCCAGCTCCTTGATGCCGTCCCATTCGTGACCGGTGGTTTCGGTGCCGGTCACCTCGTCTCTTTCGCGTTCAGCCATCTTTCCGTTCCCCGATATTGTCATCATCCTCGAGCGGCACCCGGGACAGCCTCTCGTAGGTCTCCTTCGATCCGGGGCGGAAAATGAAGATGACCGCCCCGAAGAAGACCACCACCATGATGATGGTGCCGATGGTGCCGCCCCAGGATGCCAGAGTCTCGTAGGTCATGACGTTGCCTTACCGCAGGTTCTCGACGTTGGTGGTGTCGAACGTCTTGAAGTCGACGAGCGTGCCGAGCATTTGCAGGTAGGCCACCAGCGCGTCCATTTCCGTGATCTTCTCCTTGCCATCCAGGCCGAAGTCACGGGCCTTCACCTCGGTGGCGCTGCCCCAGCGCTCCTTGCCGTAGCGCTTGATCAGCCCTTCGGTGTTCTCGCCGGTGGCCTGTGCCACGAGGTCGATCTTGGCGTTCTTGATCATGTCCTCGTCGTAAGGCACACCAAGCTTCACGTTCACTTTCAGGTGATCGGCGATGTCGTCGAACTTCAGTTCACGCTCTGCGAGGAACGCATATTTCGGCATCACGGATTCCGGCACCACGGACTGCGGATCCTTCAGGTGCTGGACATGCCACTGATCCGAATACTTGCCGCCGACACGGGCGAGATCCGGACCGGTGCGCTTCGACCCCCACTGGAACGGATGGTCATACATGCTCTCCGCTGCCAGCGAATAATGGCCGTAACGCTCCACCTCGTCGCGGAACGGGCGGATCATCTGCGAGTGGCACAGATAGCACCCCTCGCGGATGTAGATGTTGCGCCCGGCCAGCTCCAGCGGCGTGTAGGGCCGCATTCCCTTGACCCGCTCGATGGTGTTGTCGAGCCAGAACAAGGGGATGATCTCCACCAGGCCACCCACCGTCACCACGAGGAAACTCAGGATGAGCAGCAGGGTGGCGCTGCGTTCGATCTTCTCATGCTTGATCATGTCGCTTCACTCCCCTCTTACGCCCGGGCCGGGGCCAGCTCGGCTTCCGCCGCGCTCACACGGCCCTTCGCCGTCTGGTAGAAGTTCCAGGCCATGATCACGGCGCCGATGAGGTAGAGAAGACCACCCAGCGCGCGGATCACGTAATACGGGTGCATGGCTTCCACCGTTTCGGCGAAGGAGTAGACCAGGAAGCCCTGATCATCGTACTCGCGCCACATCAGGCCCTGCATGATGCCCGAGACCCACATGGCGGCGGCATAGAGCACGATGCCCAGCGTGGCAAGCCAGAAATGCCAGCTTACCAGCCGGTAGGAATAGAGCCGGCCGGAGGGGCTGAACAGGCGCGCCATGAGGAAATACATGGAACCCATGGTGATCATGCCCACCCAGCCGAGCGCGCCGGAGTGCACGTGGCCGATGGTCCAGTCCGTGAAGTGCGACAGCGCGTTCACCGACTTGATGGACATCATCGGGCCCTCGAAGGTGGACATGCCGTAGAAGGCCACGGCGATCACCATCATGCGCAGGATCGGGTCCGTGCGCAGCTTGTCCCAGGCGCCGGAAAGCGTCATCAGGCCGTTGATCATGCCGCCCCAGGAGGGCATCCACAGGATCACCGACATGACCATGCCCAGCGTCTGCACCCAGTCCGGCAGCGCCGTGTAGTGCAGGTGGTGCGGGCCGGCCCAGATGTAGGTGAAGATCAGCGCCCAGAAGTGGACGATGGACAGGCGGTAGGAATAGACCGGGCGCTCGGCCTGCTTGGGCACGAAGTAATACATCATGCCCAGGAAGCCGGCGGTGAGGAAGAAGCCCACCGCGTTATGGCCATACCACCACTGGGTGATGGCGTCCGGCGCACCGGAGAGCAGCGAGTAACTCTTGGTGCCGAAGAAGGACACCGGCAGGGCCAGATTGTTGCCCAGGTGCAGCATGGCGATGGTGACGATGAAGGAGAGATAGAACCAGTTCGCCACGTAGATATGGCTGACGTTGCGCTTCACCAGCGTGCCGAAGAAGATGAGCAGGTAGGCCACCCAGACGATGGTGAGCCAGACGTCGATGTACCATTCTGGCTCGGCGTATTCGCGGCTCTGGCTGCCGCCCAGAACGTAGCTGGTGGCCGCCAGCACGATGAACAGCTGATAGCCCCAGAACACGAACCAGGCGAGGTTGCCAAAGGCCAGGCGCGCGCGGTTGGTGCGCTGCACCACATAGAAGGAGGTGGCAATCAGCGCGTTGCCGCCGAAGGCGAAGATCACGGCGGAGGTATGCACCGGGCGCAGGCGGCCGAAGTTCAGCCATTCGGACAGGTTAAGCCACGGCCAGGCCAGCTCGGAGGCCACGTAGACGCCCATGAAAAAGCCGACGATCCCCCAGAACACGGTGGCGACGACGCCGTATTTCACCACCTTGTCCATGTATTCCGTTTCCTTCTCCTCGAGGTAGGCGCCGGAGAAGGTGTTGCGGGCCATGAAGAACAGGCCCAGCACGGCTGCTGCGAAGAAAATCCAGGAATGGAAGGCATAGAGCGGATCGACCGCCTTGGCCGCCATGACCAGGGCGAGCAAGGCGCCGAGCGCCAGCACTCCCATTTCCAGCCATCTGACCGTCAGAGACATGGTTCCCTCTCTCCCTTGTTGCCGAGAGACACTGACGGGAGCGGCCCGGGATCCCCGGTCGGGCCGTTCCCGCACCCCCCGGGATGCCGTGCGCCTTCGAGCTGCCGCGCGCCGGCCCGGAGTGTCAGAATATTAACACTTTTCCATGTTGTGGGAATCGACGGGTTGCCGCTGCGACAGAGTGTCCTGCCGCCGGGGGCTTGCGCTCCTGGGCTGCCTTGAATTCGCGGCATCCTTCGTTCCCCAAAACGTCGGCCGGATGCATCCAGCCTGTCACGATCCTTACCGAGAATTCAGATTGGCCAATTTGATTTCAGTCAAATGCGCAGGATCGCGGCGATTCCCCTTTTCGCCATCCGGCAGCGCGAGGCCTGTGCGGCGACCGCGGAAACGATGGCAACCACATGTTTCTGCGGCACAAAAAGGAAGAGGCGGCCACGTTTCGGCCGCCTCGTTCGTCGCGTCATGATGCCGTCGGCGCGGCGATTTGCCGCTACGCGGCACTCCTTCAGGCGCGCGCCACCGCCGTCGCCGGCAGCGGCCGTGCGATGGGCTCGCGGGCCTCGCCGCGCACCGTGCGCCAGACATTGTAGGCCATGAGCAGGCCGCCGGCGAGGTAGAGCATGCCGCCGATGGCGCGGATCACGTAATACGGATGCATGGCCTCCACCGTTTCGGCGAAGGAGTAGACCAGGAAGCCCTGATCATCGTACTCGCGCCACATCAGGCCCTGGGTGATGCCCGAGACCCACATGGCGGCGGCATAGAGCACGATGCCCAGCGTGGCCAGCCAGAAGTGCCAGCTCACCAGCCGGATGGAATAGAGCCGCCCCTTGCCGAACAGGTGCGCGGTAAGGAAGTAGAGAGAGCCCATGGAGATCATGCCCACCCAGCCGAGCGCGCCGGAGTGCACGTGGCCGATGGTCCAGTCCGTGAAGTGCGACAGCGCGTTCACCGACTTGATGGCCATCATCGGGCCCTCGAAAGTGGACATGCCGTAGAAGGCCACGGCGATCACCATCATGCGCAGGATCGGGTCGGTGCGCAGCTTGTCCCAGGCGCCGGAAAGCGTCATCAGGCCGTTGATCATGCCGCCCCAGGAGGGCATCCACAGGATCACCGACATGACCATGCCCAGCGTCTGCACCCAGTCCGGCAGCGCCGTGTAGTGCAGGTGGTGCGGGCCGGCCCAGATGTAGATGAAGGTGAGCGCCCAGAAGTGCAGGATGGACAGCCGGTAGGAATAGACCGGGCGATCGGCCTGTTTGGGGATGAAGTAATACATCATGCCGAGGAACGCGGCGGTGAGGAAGAAGCCCACCGCGTTATGGCCATACCACCACTGGGTGATGGCGTCCGGCGCACCGGAGAGCAGCGAATAGCTCTTGGAGCTGTAGAGCGACACCGGCAGCGCCAGGTTGTTGCCGATGTGCAGCATGGCGATGGTGACGATGAAGGAGAGGTAGAACCAGTTCGCCACGTAGATGTGCTTCACCTTGCGCTTCACGATGGTGCCGAAGAACAGCAGGAAGTAGGCCACCCACACCACCGCCAGCCACAGGTCGACATACCATTCCGGCTCGGCGTATTCGCGGCTCTGGGTCACGCCCAGCACATAGCCGGAAATGGCCAGCAGCAGGAACAGCTGGTAGCCCCAGAAGACGAACCAGCGCAGGTTGCCAAACGGCAGCCGCGCCTTGTTGGTGCGCTGAACCACGTAGAGCGACGTGGCGATGAGCGCGTTGCCGCCGAAGCCGAAGATCACCAGCGTGGTGTGCACCGGGCGCAGGCGGCCGAAGTTGCCGTATTCGCCGAAATTCAGCCAGGGCCAGGCCAGTTCCGAGGCGACGAACACGCCGACGGAAAAGCCGGCTATGGCCCAGAACACGGCGGCGATGGTGCCGGCGCGCACCACGTCCATGTAATAGCCGTCCTCCGCATCCCTCTTCTCCTCATGGCCGCCGAAGGTGTCGCGCGCGAGCCAGAACAGGCCCAGCAGCATGCCGGCGAACAGCATCCAGGCATGCACATACATGCCCGTGTCCTGCGCGCGGGCCGCCAGAATCAGCGCCAGAACGCCGAAAGCGCCCAGCAGGCCCATCATGCCATAGCGCATGGAAGTGCTCATGGATTGTCCCTCTTTCCGCTTCGTCCGGTCATGCGCCGCACCCCCCGCAGGAAGACGACGCAAACCACTCCACCTGCACCCGGGCGGGCGAAGGCGAACCGTCGCTTCGTTCCGGTCGTGCCACAATTCCCCCATCACGGCACGGCCTGACTCGCATGGATACGACTCGCCGCTTCGAAGCGGATTCCCCTTTCCACGATGTGGACAAGACAGAATGCCGCGCCGGAGCAGTCCCGCAGTGCGGCACCCGACAGGGTGGACCAGAGAAGGGAATCAATGGGCCATGAACACGGGCAGCGTCATGTCCTTCAGCAATTGCCGCGTGGCGCCGCCGAAGACGTATTCCCGCAGTCGCGAATGGCCCCAGGCGCCGGATACCAGCAGGTCGGCGCCGTTCTCCTCCGCGTGGGCCAGCAGCACCTCCCCCGGCATGCGCCCGGCGGATCGCAGCGGCATCGCTTCCGCCGGCACCTTGTGCCGCCGCAGCGCCTCCGCCACGTCGGTCAGCGGGTCATGCTCTCCCTTGCGGCGTTCGGGAGGATCCACCCAGACGACATCCACCCGTTTCGCCCGCTTCAGCAGCGGCAGCGAATCGTTGAGGGCGCGGGTGGCCTCGCGGGTGTCGTTCCAGCCCACCATGATGTGGTCGAACTTCGTCTCGCGATGGCCCTTGCGCGGCACGAACAGAACCGGCCGCCCGGTTTCCATCACCAGTCGGTCGGCGAAATCGGCTTCCTCGTCCGGCTTCTCTTCCGACGGCGGCTGCGCGGCGATGACCAGATCGCGCGGGCGCGCCAGCTCGATGACGGTATCGGCCACCAGTGGCGTGAAACTCTCGAACAGATGCCAGCCGCAGTCCACGCCATGTTCGGCGCAGGCCCGCTCGAAGGCCTCACGCGCCTGCTCGCCACGCTGACGGAAAACCTTGCGCTGAGCCTCGAACACCTCCGGCGGCACGTGCACCGTCACCACCGGATAGAGCCTGAGCGCCGGCACCACGTAAAGCCCGTCCAGCCGGCTGCCGAAATGCTTCGCCAGGCGCGCGGCGAAACGGCTGAGCGCCGCACGCTGATCATGGTCATTGAGGGTGACGAGAAGGTTCTTCATGGCGCCCTCCCTTGCTGCGTGGGCGAAAGCCGGTGCCCCTGGTCTTCAAATAAAATATGGGCTCGGGGAGCGCGGACAAAAAGAGAGGGCAACAGGCTGTAGCGGAAAGAGGGGGAACGAAGCGACAGCCGATGTCTCTCGCAATCCACAGCCTGCGCCCTCTCGGTGCACCCGACGTCTTGCGTCGCCGGGCACGATGGTTTTCTGACACGGGCCGGCGGCACCCGCCTTGACGTGCGTCAATTCGACACCCTCCGGAGGAATTTTTCCTTGCATGGCGCTTTTTCCGCCCGGCTTTCCGGCCTACATCTGGAGCGAGGAGGCAGCCCCGGGAGCGGGCCATGCGAACGAACGCGGACAGGCTGGCGCAACAGGGAGAGGTGGTGCGCTTTCTTTGCGATCCCGCCCACTGGCCGGCGCCGGTGGAACGGGTGGAGCATCTGCAAACGCATGTCTCGCACCTGTTCCTGGGTGGCGATCTGGCGCTGAAGATGAAGAAGGCGGTGCGCCTGCCCTATCTCGACTTTTCCACGCTGGAACAGCGCGAACGCTTCTGCCGGCGCGAGCTGGCCGTGAACGCCAGGTTCTCGCCGGAAATCTATTTAGGGCTGTCGCGGGTCGCGCGGATGCGCGATGGCGCGATGGCGCTGGATCCGCCGGAGGCAACAGGCGAAACGGTGGAATGGTTGGTGCGTATGTGGCGCTTCTCCCAGGACGCCATTCTGGCGCGTCATGTGGAGAAGAGGCCGCCGGACGCGGCGCTGGCGCGGGCGCTGGCGGCCATGGCCTGCGCCGCGCACAGGCGGGCGGAGACACGACCGGATGCCGATTCGTTCGCCACGCTGACGCACGTCTGGCGGCAAGTGCGTGATGCACTGACGCCGCAGGCCGCGGCGCCGGGTGGTTCGGTAATGGCGGAGGCGCTGGACGCCTTGCGCAAGCGACTGGAGGCGGCGCGGCCGGTGCTGGGCGCACGGGCGCGGCAGGGATTCGTGCGGCGCTGTCATGGCGACATGCACCTTGGCAACATCGTGTTGCTCGATGGCGAGCCGCGGCTGTTCGACGCCATCGAGTTCGATGAGGCGCTCGCCACCATCGATGTTCTCTACGACATCGCCTTCCTGCTGATGGATCTGGCGCACCGGGGTTTTCGGGACGCCGCCAACCGGGTGTTCAACGGCTGGCTGGCGCGCTGCGATGACGTGCGCAACCACGCCGCCGCCGCACTGGCAGCGCCGATGATGGCACTGCGCGCCTTCATCCGGGCCATGGTCGCGGTGGACCTGGCGCAGCAGCAGGCGGGCGGGGAACGCGCGGCGAGCATGGCGCAGGCGGCGGAATACGCACGCACGGCCGAGGATTGCCTGCATCCGGCAAAGGTGGCGCTGATCGCCGTGGGCGGGCTTTCCGGCACCGGCAAGACGACGCTGGCAAGCCGGCTGGCGGCGACACTGGCTCCGGGGTCGGGCATGGTGCACCTGCGTTCCGACGTGGAGCGCAAGATGATGGAAGGCGTGGAGGAAACCGACCGGTTGCCGCCTTCCGCCTACACGCCGGAGGCCTCGCGGCGCACCTACGACCGGCTGTATGAGCGCGCGGCGGCGGCGCTTTCCTCGCCGTGGCCGGTGGTGGTGGACGCGGTATTCGCCAAGGAAGAGGAACGCGCGGCCATCGAACGGGTGTCGAGAGAGGCGGGCGTGCCGTTCATCGGGCTGTGGCTGGAGGCGCCGGCCGCGGTGTTGCGGGCGCGTGTTTCCGCGCGCACGGGCGACGCCTCGGATGCCGACGTGGCGGTGCTGGAGAAACAGCTCGGCTACGACCTCGGCGCCATGCACTGGCGGAGCATTTCCGCGCAGAACGCTCCGGAGGAAGTGCTCGCGCGGGCGCTGGCGGTGCTGGAAGAAGCCGGATTCCATGCCGCGGAGCAAGGTCCGGCACCTTGAAGAACGGGCGGAAGATTCCCATCTAACCGGGTGGATTCCGGGGCGCTCGCATGCGAGGCCCCGCGGACCCGGCCGTGCCTGGCGGGTCCCCGCGCGAATGGCAACATTGCTCGAGAGGGAGGATGTGGCCATGTTCGACCTTTCGCCGCTGTATCGCTCGACCATCGGGTTCGACCGGCTGGCGCAGCTGCTTTCCGACATGGCGGGCAGTGAGGCGCCCAACTGGCCGCCCTACAACATCGAGCGGCTGGGCGAGAACGAATACCGCCTGACCATGGCGGTGGCGGGCTTCGGGCCGGAAGACCTGCACATCGAGGTGAAGGACAACGTGCTCGTGGTGTCCGGGCGCAGGCCGGAGAAGTTCGCGGAAGGCGAGCTGCTGCACCAGGGCATCGCCGCACGCAGCTTCGAGCGGCGCTTCCAGCTGGCGGACTTCGTGGAGGTGGACAGGGCGGAGCTGAGCAACGGCCTGTTGCACATCTGGCTGAAGCGCGAGCTGCCCGAGGAGATGAAGCCGAAGACCATTCCCATCCGCGTGCCGTCCGCCACCGGCAAGGAGGCACCGAAGACCATCGAGGCGAAGGCGGAAAAGACCGAGGACGTGAAGAAGCCCGCTGCCAAGGGGGCGCAGGAGGAGAGCAAGGCAGCCTGAATCCGTGGCCCGGGACAGACAAAACGCCGGTGGCGTCAACGCCGCCGGCGTTGTCTTTTCATGCATGGGTGTTTCACACTATTCATCGAGCAGGGATTTGAGGCGGTAGAGCAGCTCAAGCGCCTCGCGCGGGGTCAGGTCGTCGGGGTTCGTGTTCTCCAGCTCTTCCAGCACGGCGCGGGCCTGTTCCGGCAGTTCCGGCGCGGAAGGCGCGGCCGGTTGCGCAGCGGCGGAGAACAGCGGCAAATCGTCGATGAGCTGGCGGGCGCGTTCGGCCTGCCCGCCCTCCTCCAGCTGGCGCAGCACCTCCTCGGCACGGGCGATGACCGCCGGGGGCAGCCCGGCCAGCTTCGCCACCTGGATGCCGTAGGAACGATCCGCCGCGCCGGGGCCGACCTCGTGCAGGAACACCACCTCGCCCCTGTATTCGCGCACCTTCATGGTGACGTTTGCAAGATTCGCCAACCGCCCGGCAAGCGCGGTGAGTTCATGGTAGTGCGTGGCGAAGAGCACACGCGAGCGGTTGACCTCGTGCAGGTGCTCGATGACGGCCCAGGCGATGGCGAGGCCGTCGTAGGTGGCGGTGCCGCGGCCGATCTCGTCGAGGATCACCAGCGAGCGCTCGGTGGCCTGGTTCAGGATGGCCGCCGTTTCCACCATCTCCACCATGAAGGTGGAACGCCCTCGCGCGAGGTCGTCCGCCGCGCCGACGCGGGAGAACAGCTTGTCGATGACGCCGATGTGGGCGCTCTCCGCCGGCACGAAGGAACCGGCCTGGGCCATGACGGCAATCAGCGCGTTCTGGCGCAGGAAGGTGGACTTGCCCGCCATGTTGGGGCCGGTGAGCAGCCAGATGGCCTTCGCCGGCATTTCTTCCA
>JALUAB010000035.1 GCA_027051195.1 Hyphomicrobiales bacterium | reverse complement strand
GCGGCAAGGCGCTGGCGCTGCTTGCGGCGCTGGCGGCGGTGGTGCTGTGGGCCAGTTCCTTTTCCGTCATGAAGCGGCTGCTGGAGCTGGGCCTGCCGCCCATGCTCATCATCTGGATCCGCCTCGCCGTCGCCGCCGTTCTCCTTCTGCCATTCCTGTTGCACGGCTGGCGGCGGGCTGAAAAACGGCGCGGCGACCTGCTCTGGCTGCTGCTCATGGCGGCCTTCGAGCCGGGGCTGTATTTCGTGCTGGAGATCACGGCGCTGCAATACACCTCCTCGGCGCAGGCGGGCATCATCGTGGCCATATTTCCATTGCTGGCCGCACTCGGTGGTGCCTTCTTCTTCCGCGAACATCTCACCGCCCGCATGCTGGCCGGACTGGCGCTGGCGGTCATCGGCGCGGCGGGCATGACGCTGGCCGGCGGCGCGGACGATCACGCTCCTGCTCCGTGGCTGGGCAACCTGCTGGAATTTTTCGCCATATCCTCCGCCGTGGGCTACATGCTCATCGTCAAGCGCCTCTCGCCGCGCTGGCCGGTGTGGAGCATCACCGCCGCGCAGATGCTGCTGGGAGCGTTGTTCTTCCTGCCCGCCACCGGGGCGCTCGCTGACCCGGCGGTGCGCACGCTGGCGCTGCGGCCGGAACCGCTGGCGCTGCTTCTGTGGCTGGGCGTGGGCGTGACGGTTCTGGCCTATGGCCTCTACAACTTCAGCGTCTCGCGGCTCACGGCGGCGCAGGCGGCGGTGTTCGTGAACCTGATGCCGGTGCTGGCGGCGCTGATGGGCTGGGCATGGCTGGGTGAGCGGCTGGCCATCGTGCAGGTGGCCTTCGCCGCGCTCATCCTCGCCGGCGTGGCGCTGGCCGAAAGCGGTCGCAACGGCGCGGCACGGGAAATTCCGGACTGATCAGCCGGGCATCTCCACCCGCTCGACCTCGCCGGCGGCGAGCAGGCGGCGCATGCCGCCGGGCAGCTCCAGCACCAGTTCGCCGGCGGGGCCGAGATCAACGAACCGTCCCTCCAGCGTCTCGCCACCGTGGCGCAACCTGAGCCAGCCACCCAGACCGTGCGCCCGCTTGAGCCACGCCGCGCGCATGTTCTTCGGCCCGAAGGACTGCCATACCTGATACCAGCGCCAGAAGGCATCGCGCAGCACCTCGAACAGCAGCGGCGGCTGCGGCACAAGCCGGTTGTCCCCGAGCGCATCCGCCAGCGCGATGGCGGGCCAGCGCACCGCCTCTTCAGGCGGCGCGTGCCGCAGGTTCACGCCCCAGCCGATGACTAGCGCGCGGCGTGCGCTCCCCCGCCCCACCGGCGCATCCGGCACGGGCATGGCGTTCGCGTGCGGCGCCTCCACCGTCTCCAGCAATATGCCGCCCAGCTTGCGGCCATCCAGCAGCAGGTCGTTGGGCCATTTCAGGGAAAGTCGGTCGCGCACCTCCCGCCGCCCGGCCTGCGCCAGCAGCCGTGCCAGCGCCTTGTGCGCCACCAGCGCCGCGAGCGGTGAAAGCTCCGGCCAGCGTTTCATGTCCGCCTCCGGCCGGAAGAGCAGCGACAGGTGCAGGTTGCCCGGCGGCGATATCCACGTTCGGCCGCCGCGGCCGCGCCCCGCCGTCTGGTGTTGCGACAGCACCCACAGCGGGCCGTTCGCCCCGGCCAGGAACTGCCGGCGCGCCTCCGCTTGCGTGGAATCCACCTCGTCCAGCAGAAGCAGCCTTCCGCTCATGCCGTTCTCCCCGCCAGCCATACGTGGGCCGCAATTTCCTTGCAACGCCCATTCGCATGCGCCAAATACGATGCAATGACGCTTCCCGCAACGGAATGGCGACACATCATCAAGGGATATCCCGTGCAGAAAAAGAAGAAGACCGATTCGAAGCGAAAGAAAACGACGAATACATTCCCCACCCGAACCGGCGCGGTGCCGTCGGAAGCGGAAATTCTCAACTACCTGCGCCATTCTACGGCGGACGGGCGCAAGGTGGGAAAGCGCGAGATCGCACGGGCCTTCGGGTTGAAGGGTGCGGCGCGCATCGACCTGAAGGAGCGGCTGCGGGACATGGCCTCCCGCGGGCTGATCGACCGTCGCGCGAAGGAATTCGTGGTAGCCGGCGAACTGCCGAAGGTAGCTGTGCTGGACGTCATCGGCCCGGATGACGAGGGTGAATTGATCGTGAAACCCTCCGTGTGGGACGAGGAGACCCAGGGGCCGCGCCCGGTCATCCTGCTGCTGGATCACGGCGCGCCCGCGCGCCGGGCGAAGGGCGCGGACAGGCTGCCCGGCCCCGGCGACCGCGTGCTGGCGCGCATCCGCCCGGCGGCGGAGGACGTGCCCTACCCTTACGTGGCACAGGTCATCCGCCGCATCGACCACGCGGCGGACGAAATCCTCGGCGTCTTCCGGCGCGATCCTTCCGGCGGTGGCCATCTCGAACCGGTGGAGAAGCGCGGACGCAAGCGCCCCATCCTCGTAAGGCCCGGCGACGGCGGCGACGCGATGAACGGCGAGCTGGTGCGCGCCGAGGTGCGCAAGGACAGGCGGCGCGGCCTGATGTGGGCGCGCGTCATCGAACGGCTGGGCGACGTGGACGATCAGCGCAACATCTCGCTCATCGCCATCCACGAACAGGGAATCAGGGACAAGTTCCCCGAGGAGGTGCTGCGCGAGGTGGAGACGCTGGGGCCGTTCGACGAGAAGGGCCGCGAGGACATCCGCAGCATACCGCTGGTGACCATCGACCCGCCGGACGCGCGCGATCATGACGATGCGGTTTGGGCAGCGCCCGACGACGACCCGAAAAACGAGGGAGGGTTCAAGGTCATCGTGGCGATCGCGGACGTGGCCGCCTACGTGCGCCCGGGCACGGCACTGGACGCGGAGGCGCGGCTGCGCGGCAATTCCACCTATTTCCCCGACCGCGTGGTGCCCATGTTGCCGGAGCGCATCTCCAACGACCTGTGCTCCCTGCGCGCCGGCGAGGACAGGCCGGCACTCGCCTGCTTCATGACCTTCGATCGCCACGGCAACAAGAAAAAGCACCGCTTCGCCCGCGTCATCATGCGCTCCGCCGCCTTCCTCTCCTACGAGGAGGCACAGGCGGCCATCGACGGCTTTCCGGACGAGAAGACCGAGCCGCTGCTGGAGCCGGTGCTCAAGCCCCTTTGGGCGGCCTACCGGGCGCTGATGGAGGCGCGCGCGCGGCGCCAGCCGCTGGAGCTGGACGTGCCGGAACGCAAGCTCATTCTGGACGCGGCGGGGCTGATCGAGCGGGTGGTGACTCCGGTGCGGCTGGACGCGCACAAGCTCATCGAGGAGATGATGATTCAGGCCAACGTGTGCGCCGCCGAGACGCTGGAGGCGCGCGACACGCCGCTCATCTACCGCGTGCATGACGCGCCGGCGCCTGAAAAGATCGCGGCGCTGGCCCAGTTCCTGAAGACGCTGGGCATCTCCGCGCCGCTGGGGCAGCGGCCGAAGCCCATGCACTTCAACCGCATCCTGCAGCAGGTGAAGGGCACCGAGTTCGAGCACGTGGTAAACGAGGTGGTGCTGCGCACGCAGTCGCAGGCCATCTACGATACGCAGAACATAGGCCATTTCGGGCTGAACCTTACCCATTACGCCCACTTCACCTCCCCCATCCGGCGTTATGCAGATCTCATCGTGCACCGCGGTCTCGTCAAGGCGCTGAAGATGGGCGGGGATGGCCTGTCGAAGGAAGATATCGAAAAAATGGACGAGACGGCCGAGATGATCTCCGGCGCGGAGAGGCGCTCCATGGCGGCGGAGCGCGACACGGTGGCGCGGATGATGGCGGCGCACATGGCCGAGCGTATCGGAGTGACATTTCACGCGCGCGTTTCCGGCGTTACCCGGGCGGGGCTGTTCGTGGCGCTCGTCGAGAATGGTGCGGACGGCTTCGTTCCCATCGCCTCGCTTGGTGATGACTACTACGTCCACGACGAGAAACGCTTCGCCCTAATCGGGCGGCGCACGGGCAAGGTCTATCAGCTGGGCGATGCGGTGGAAGTGCGGCTGCTGGAGGCCGCGCCCATGGCCGGAGGGCTTCGTTTCGAGATCGTCTCCGGGGGCAAGGACCGTGCCTCGAACATCGTGGCGAAGCGTGCGGGAGCGAAAGCTGCCGGCGTGGCGAAACCGACGAAGCGCAAGGCGAAGCCGGCACGAGGCAAGAGCCGCGGCAAGGGCAAGGCCCCGGCCGGCGCACGCGGCAAGCGGGGTCACGGGCGCTGATTGGCGGGCATGCATGCGTCCCGTGCCCCTTGCAAAGCGGGTGCAAAAAGGCCAAAACGGAACAAACGGGGAAGCGGTGCAGGTGAAACCGCCGGCGGCCGGGGAGCGCCGGCAGATGGCGCCGGAAGGACCATGGACGCGAACGTGAAGGACTGGACTCCCGCCAGCTGGCGGAAGAAGCCCATCCGGCAGGTGCCGGAGTATCCCGAAGCCGAAGCGCTGGCGCAGGTGGAAAGGAAGCTTTCCACCTTTCCGCCGCTGGTGTTTGCCGGTGAGGTGCGGCAACTGAAGAACGCGCTGGCGGATGTGGCGGAAGGCAGGGCCTTTCTGCTGCAGGGTGGCGACTGCGCGGAGAGCTTCGCCGAGCACAACGCCGACAACATCCGCGATTTCTTCCGCGTGTTCCTGCAGATGGCGGTGGTGCTGACCTACGCCGGCGGCCAGCCGGTGGTGAAACTGGGCAGGATAGCCGGTCAGTTCGCCAAGCCGCGCTCCGAGCCGACGGAGACGCGCGATGGCGTGACCCTGCCCGCCTACCGCGGCGACATCATCAACGACATCGCCTTCGACGAGGCGGCGCGCCGGCCGGACCCGCACCGCATGCTGCAGGCCTACCGGCAGTCGGCGGCGACGCTCAATCTGCTGCGCGCGTTCGCCACGGGCGGCTATGCGAACCTGGAGCACGTGCACCGCTGGACGCTGGGATTTCTCAAGGATTCCCCGGCCACGGAGCGGTATCAGGAGATCGCCGACCGAATCTCGGAGGCGCTGAAGTTCATGCGCGCGTGCGGCATTACCGGCGAGAACACCCCGCAACTGCGCGCCACCAGTTTCTACACCTCGCACGAAGCACTGCTTCTGCCCTACGAGGAAGCGCTCACCCGCGTCGATTCCACCAGTGGCGAATGGTATGCCACATCGGGGCATTTCCTCTGGATCGGCGACCGCACGCGCGACCCGGAGGGGGCGCATGTGGAGTTCATGCGCGGTATCCGCAATCCCATCGGGCTGAAAGCGGGGCCGAGCATGACGCCGGATGAGCTGTTGCGCCTCATCGACATCCTCAACCCGGAGAACGAGCCGGGGCGGCTCACCATCATCACCCGCTTCGGCGCGGACAAGGTGGCCGCTGGCCTGCCGCCGCTCCTGCGCGCGGTGAGGCGTGAAGGGCGCAACGTGGTGTGGTCGTGCGACCCGATGCACGGCAATACCATCCGCTCCGCATCGGGTTACAAGACGCGGCCGTTCGAGAAGGTGCTGGCGGAGGTGCGCGCATTCATGGAGGCGCACCGGGCCGAGGGCACGCACGCCGGCGGCATCCACATCGAGATGACCGGCAAGGACGTGACCGA
>JALUAB010000034.1 GCA_027051195.1 Hyphomicrobiales bacterium | reverse complement strand
CCGCAATTCCGCCTCCTGCTCTTCCAGATAGGCGTCGTAGATGACCGCCAGGTGCGCCGGATCTATGCGTTCCAGAAACAGCATCTGGAACAGGAACTCGCTCTTGAACTTGTCCGGCGCCGGATCGGTATTGAGCGCCCGGGCCAGCTCGGCGCGTCCCTTCTCGGTGATGGTATAGACCTTGCGCGGCGGCCGGCCGGAACCGTCGTCCTCTGTGCGCACACGCACCAGCCCCTCCTGCAGCATGCGCGCCAGCGCCGGGTAGATGGAGCCGTAGGAAGCGTCGATAAAATGGGAAAAGGCGCCCTTTTCGACCATCTTGCGGATTTCATACCCCGTCGCCTCGCGCAGGGAGAGAATGCCCAGGCACAGGGTGCGCACGCTCATGACCATGATGGATACCTCGAACCGATAGCTATCGATACGATAGTATCTATCGGCCGGACATATATCGAGTCAATAGTCGGCGAAGATGGCCATACGACCAAAGGAAAGGGGGCGCGCCCCCGCGCAGGGAGCCGCCCCCGTGTTCACTCGTTCTCGCAGTTCGCCCCGCCTACGCGTTCTCGCCGGCCCCGGCTCCTTCGCCGTCGCCTTCCCCCTTGCCACCGTGCACGCGTTGCGCCAGCGCCGCCTCGATGAATTCGTCCAGATCGCCGTCCAGCACCGCCTCCGGGTTGGTGTTTTCCACCCCCGTGCGCAGGTCTTTCACCAGCTGGTAGGGTTGCAGCACATAGGAGCGGATCTGGTGCCCCCAGCCGATGTCGGTCTTGGCCTCCTGCTCCTTCATCGCCTCTTCTTCGCGCTTGCGCAGCTCGTGTTCATAGAGCCGGGCACGCAACATCTTCCACGCCTGCGCACGGTTCTGGTGCTGGCTGCGCTCGTTCTGGCACACCACCACGATGCCGGTGGGAATGTGCGTGATGCGCACCGCCGAATCGGTGGTGTTCACATGCTGGCCACCGGCGCCGGAAGCGCGGAAGGTGTCGATTCGCACGTCCGAATCGGCGATCTCGACTTCGATGTTGTCGTCGATCTCCGGATACACCCAGACGGAAGCGAACGACGTGTGGCGCCGCGCCGAGGCGTCGAACGGCGAGATGCGCACCAGCCGGTGCACGCCCGATTCCGTCTTCAGCCAGCCATAGGCGTTGTGCCCCTTGATGTGCAGCGTCGCGGACTTGATGCCCGCCTCCTCGCCGCGCGATTCCTCCACCACCTCCACTTGATAACCGTGTTGTTCGGCCCAGCGCACGTACATGCGCATGAGCATGCTGGCCCAGTCCTGGCTTTCCGTGCCGCCGGCACCGGCATGGATTTCCAGATAGGCGTTGTTGGCATCCGCTTCGCCGGAAAGCAGGCTCTCCAGCTCCAGCCTGCCCAGCTCCTCGTGCATGGCGCGGATGGCTTCCTCGGCCTCGGCGACGATCTCCTCGTCGTCTTCCGCTTCGCCCATTTCGATGAGCTCGATATTGTCGGCCAGCCTCTGCTCGAACTCGCGGATGCGGCGGATCTTTTCGTCCAGCAGCTGGCGCTCGCGCATCAGCCCCTGCGCCCGCTGCGGATCGTCCCACAGCGAAGGATCTTCCGCCTGCCGGTTCAGCTCATCCAGCCGGGACAACGCATTGTCCCAGTCAAAGATACCTCCTCAGCAGTCCCAGGGACTGCTTGATTTCATCGACCAGATTCGCAATTTCCGTGCGCATTATCCTGATACTCCGCAGATTTGTCCTGTAACAGGAAGATGGGAATCGCACCCGTCGCGGGCAAGCCGTCCGCGGCGTCAATAAAGGCCCCCGGTGCCCGTCGTCAAGTCGGTGTCCTCCTGCGGCGGAGCCGGGGGCGGCGCGACGGGACGTGCCGATGACGCCGCGCCGACGCCGCCGGCCGTATCGTTTTCCGCATCCCCGAAAACCTGAAGGTCCTCGCCGCCGCCGGCCACATTGTCATTGGCCGGCGCGCCCCCCAGATTCGCGCCAATGACCGCGCCGTCACCCTCCTCCGGCGGCTCCTGCCCGGGCTTGAACGCCTCCAGGATCACGCCCGGTTCCCCGAAATTGGCACGCTTGCCCGTTTTGGGATCGATGGGAATGAACTCCATGCCCGGCGGCGTGCGGAACGGCACCGGCGGCCTGCCTTTCAGCGCCTCGCGCAGGAAATCCGCCACGATGGGCGCGGCCAGATGGCCGCCCGTGGCGCTCTTGCCCATGTTGCGCGGCTTGTCGTAACCCACATAGACGCCCACCACCAGGTCCGGTGTGTAGCCGATGAACCAGGCGTCGCGATAATCGCTGGTGGTTCCGGTCTTGCCCGCCACCGGCCAGGGAAAGTTCTCGAAAGCCGCCTTCGCCGTGCCGCGCTGCACCACGCCCTGCAGCATGGAGGTGATCTGATAGGCCGTGTACGGGTCTATGAGCTGCTCGGTGCGGTCGATGATTTCGGGCTCCGGCTGATTCTCCCATTTCTCCGCCGGGCATTGCGGACATTCACGCTTGTCGTGTTTCCAGATGGTGCGGCCGTAGCGGTCCTGAATGCGGTCGATGAGCGAGGCGTCAATCTTGCGTCCGCCGTTGGCCAGCACGCCATAGGCCGTCACCAGCTTCATCAGCGTGGTTTCACGCGCTCCCAGCGATGTCGCCGGCAGCGGCGGCAGATGCTCGTAAACGCCCAGCTTCTCCGCCAGCTCGGTGAACTTCTCGATCCCCATGTCCATGGCCAGGCGCACGGTCATCACGTTGCGCGACTGTTCGATACCCCGGCGCAGGGTGGAAGGCCCGTAGTATTTTTTCGTGTAGTTCTTCGGTGTGTAGGTTTCGCCGTTCTGAAGCTGGATGGTGATGGGCGCGTCCAGCACCACCGAGGCCGGCGTGTAACCATTGTCCAGCGCCGCCGCATAGACGAACGGCTTGATGGCCGACCCCGGCTGGCGCTTCGCCTGCACCGCCCGGTTGAATTGCGAGAGCCCGTGGGAAAAGCCGCCCACCAGCGCCTTCACCCGCCCCGTATGCGGGTCCATCACCACCATCGCGCCCTGCACTTCCGGCACCTGCATCAGCGCATATCGATCATCACCCGCCGGCGCCACGTGCACCACGTCGCCCGCCCGCAAAACGTCCGCCGGTCTTTTCGGCGCCGCCGCCTTGCGCTTCTTTCCGTCCTTTCCGGTGGCCGCCGGCTTGGCCCATTTCATCAGCGCGAACGGAATGATCCCCCGCCGCGGCGGCGCCCCCTTCCTTTCCGGCCGCAGCCCGATGACAGCGCCGTCTTCACGCACCTCCAGCACCACCGCCACCGTCCACGGCCGCATGTCGCGCGGCAGGTCGAACCTGTCGAAAAGCACCCTGCTCCAGTCCGCCGTGGCGGCCAGATCAATGCGCCCCACGGGCCCGCGATAGCCCTGCTGGCGGTCGAACCGCACCAGCGCCGAGGTGAGCGCGCGCCGCGCGATCACCTGCAACCGCGGATCCAGCGTGGTGCGTACGGAAAGCCCGCCGGCGTAGAGCGCATCCCGTCCGTAAAGCCGGATGACCTGCCGGCGCACCTCCTCGGTGAAGGAAAGCGCTGCGAACTGCTTCACGCCGAACGGCCGCGGCCGTGTCTTCAGCGGCCTTCGCACCGCCTCGTCGTATTCCTCCCGCGTGATGTAGCCGTTTTTCAGCATGCGGCCCAGCACCCAGTTGCGCCGAGTCAGTGCCTCGTCATGGTTCTTCACCGGGTCGAGCCTGCCAGGCTTCTTCGGCAGTGCCGCGAGAAACGCCATCTCGTCGATGGTCAGCTCGTCCAGCCGCTTGCCGAAATAGGCCAGCGCCGCGGCGGCGACGCCATAGACGCCGCGGCCCAGATAGATCTGGTTGAGATACAGCTCCAGGATGTAGTCTTTGGAAAAGGTGGCTTCCAGCTTCAGCGCGATGAGCGCCTCCCTCACCTTGCGCGTGAGCGTGCGCTCGCTGCCCACCAGAAAGTTCTTCGCCACCTGCTGGGTGATGGTGGAGGCGCCCACGAAACGCCGCTTGCGCCCAGTCACCACGTAGCCCAGGTTCTGCACCACCGCGCGCGCCAGCGCCATCGGGTCCACCCCCGGGTGGTGATAGAAGTTCTTGTCCTCGGCCGAAATGTAGGCCTGTATCAGCTTGCGCGGCATCGCCGCCACCGGCACGAACAGGCGCTTCTGCCGGGCGTATTCCGCCAGCAGCGAGCCATCTCCCGCGTGCACGCGGGTCACCACCTCCGGCGCATAGTTCTTCAGCGTGGAGGCATCGGGCAGCGTCTTGGAGATGTCCCAGATGAAATAGGCCGCCACCAGCGCGCCCACGATGAACAGCGCCGAGCCGATGGAAAAGACGTATCCGATAAACCGCAGCATCCGGCCCTTTTTCTCACCCCCGGGTTCCGCCGCGCGAATCCCATCGCCCGCGGCGCAACGATTCACCCGCGGGACTTGTTGGCACATTCAGGCAAAAACCGCAAAAGGCGGCGAAATTGTGAGAGTCGCCGAAAATCAGTTGCGCGCCAGCCGCGTTTTCAGGAAGCGGTCGATGGTCTGCGCCATGAGCGCGGCCGTCCTTTTCCGCCACGCCGCGGAGAGCATGTCGCGCACGTCCCTGGGGTTGGTGATGTACCCCAGCTCTATGAGGAGCGATGGAATTTCCGGCAGGCGCAACACGCGAAATGCGGCGGAACGCACCGGATTGCGCCGCAGCCGCACCCGCCCCTTCAGCGCCCGCACCAGCCGCAGCGCCAGCAGATGCGAATTGGCGTTGGTTTCCCGCTGCGTCAGCTCCACCAGGATGTCGCGCACCGCGTCGTCTTCCAGCCGTTCGTCCGGCGCGCCGATGAGATCGGCAGCATTTTCCATGCGCGCCAGCTCCGCCGCATCCTCGTCCGAGGCTCTCTCGGAAAGCGTGTAGATGCCCAGCCCACCGATACCGCGCGTGCGGAACTTGTCCGCGTGGATGGAGATGAACAACGCCGCGTGATGACGCCGCGCCACCGCGGAACGCTCCCTGAGCTTCAGGAAGGTATCCCCGCTGCGCGTCATGACCACGCGATACCCCAGCGCTTCCAGCGCCCGGCGCAGCGCGTGGGCATATTTCAGCACGATGTCCTTTTCGCGGCGTCCCCGCCCGTCCACCGCGCCCGGATCCCTGCCACCGTGGCCCGCGTCCACCACGATCACCGGCCCCGCTCCGCCGCCGGCGGCGGGCGCATCTGCCGGCGCGCCCGCAACTTTCCGCTCCCCGCTGGCGGCTGCCTCGCGCTTTTCCCCGCTCTCGAAGATCACCGGCCCCGCCCGGATGAGATCATCGATGCTCGTGGGAGCCGCCGCCTGCTCCACCAGCCGGCGGAAGGCCTCCTTCACCGCATCCGCATCCTCCCGTCGCCGCTGCCCGCCGGCATTTGCCGCCGGCCTGCGCGCGCCGCTCGCCCGCGCCGCCGCCAGCCGCTCTTCCGGCACTCCCAGCATGGCCGCCAGCGTCGCCGCGTCTGTTCGCCGCAACGTCACCACCAGCCGCGCCGGCCGCGCCCCCGCCGCCCGCTCCGCATGCGCCCCGGCGATGAGCGCCGGCGCCCCGAGGCGGAAGGTGAACAGTACGCCTCCCTTCACCTTGCGCACCTTCACGTCACGCACCAGCGCATGCGCCATGGCCGGCAAACGCCTGCCCGCAGAAACTCCGGGAATCACCATCTCCAGCCGCAGCGGCGCCGCCAGCACTCTGGCGTCGAAGGAAACGGCCCGCGACGTCACCAGCGCGATCCGCACACTCTCGCCTTCGCCGCTCACCTCCAGCCCGCGCACCAGCACCGGATCCGCCGCCCGCGCGGGC
>JALUAB010000033.1 GCA_027051195.1 Hyphomicrobiales bacterium | reverse complement strand
CATCAGCTCCATGATCTCCGGCTGGCGCACCTTTCGCCCGCGCAGCAAGGCGAGTGACGGCGACCGTTCCTGAAGAACGGTGACAGCAAAA
Source organism: Hyphomicrobiales bacterium (assembly GCA_027051195.1). GTDB lineage: Bacteria > Pseudomonadota > Alphaproteobacteria > Rhizobiales > Aestuariivirgaceae > Thermopetrobacter. The sequence continues at coordinate 5,856 of JALUAB010000033.1, read as the reverse complement.
ATAATTACAGGAGAATTGCTTTGCAATTCTCCTGCTCCCCTTTTATTATTTTATATATTGTGCGTATTGTGGAAATAAACTTGACAATAGCGAAAATAAAGTTATTGGTATTTTATGGCAATAAAAGGTTCTACTGGCGTGTCGGATAGGCGAGCGGGCGGGCGCGCGGACAAATTGGAAGGAAGGTTTCCGCAAGAAGGCTGCCACCCGCGGGATGGAGCGATAGTTATGGCGAAAGGGCGTGAGGAAGAGCCGGTGGTGGTGGTGCTGGGCATCGGCAACCTGTTGTGGGCCGATGAGGGATTCGGCGTGCGGGCGGTGGAGTTGCTGCACCGGCTGTATGCCTTTTCCGGAAACGTGCGGCTGGTGGATGGTGGTACGCAAGGCCTGTATCTGCTGCAGCATGTGCGCGACGCCGACATTCTGGTGATTTTCGACGCCGTGGATTACGGCCTCGCACCCGGAGCGATGAAACTGGTGGAAGGCGAGGCGGTGCCTGCCTTCATGGGCGTGAAGAAGATGAGTCTGCACCAGACCGGGTTTCAGGAGGTGCTGGCCTCCGCCGCCATGCTGGGCGAGCTGCCGCAGGAGCTGTTGCTGGTGGGCGTGCAGCCGGCGGAGCTGGAGGATTACGGCGGTGGATTGACGCCGAGGGTGCGCGCGCAGTTGCGCCCGGCGGTGGAAGATGCGGTGGCCTGGCTGGCGGCGCGCGGGGTGCCGGCACGGTTGCGTCCGCAGCCGCTGCCGGAGGATGCAACCATCGGCTGTTCGGTCATGACGCCGGAGCGTTACGAAGGCGGCCGGCCGCGGGTGGACGCCCTGGCGCGCCACGGCGATGCGCGGCTGCTGCTGGATCCGCACTGGCGGCCGCCGCGGGACATGGATGAGGAAATCGAGGCCGTTCTGGCGCAGGTGCCGCGGATGGATGGTGGCGAGGGGTAGGCCGATGTGCATTGGCGTTCCCATGCGCGTGGTGGAAACAGGCCCCGGCTGGGCCGTGTGCGAGGATGGCGATGCGCGGCGGCACATCGACACCATGCTGGTGGGAGAGGTGCGCCCCGGCGACTGGGTGCTGGTGTTCATCGATGCCGCCCGCGAGGTGCTGGCCGAGGAGGAGGCTCTGAAAATACGTGACGCACTGGCGGCGCTTTCCGCCGTCTTGCAGGGGGAAACCGAAGTGGACGACCGGTTTCCCGATCTCGTTCGCAGGGAGGAGGGGCGGTGAGAACCATGCCGATGAAATCCGCGAACCCGGAGATGCCGGTGGCGCCGGGATTCTCGCCTCTGATGGAGGACGTCATCGAGCGCGAGGGGCTGCCGGTGGTGATGGCGGAAGAGCTGGACGCCTTCTGCGCTGGCCGGGGCGTCGTCGCACTGCTGTTCATGGGAGATCATGAGCGGCTGGTGGAGAGTGACGATCTCGCCATAATCGCACCGGAGCTGGCAATGGCCTTCGAGGGCGCCTTTTCGTTGGCGGTGGTGGCGCGGGTCAGCGAACGGCCGTTGCAGCAGCGCTTCCGGTTCACGGCCTATCCGGCCATGGTCTTCCTGCGGGAGGGCGGCTATCTCGGCGCCATCGAACGGCTGTTGAACTGGGATGACTATCTCGCCCGTATCGGCGAGATCCTGCGTGCCGAGCCGCATGAACCGCCGCCCTTCAGGATGCCCGGCAAGGCTGGCGAGAAAGTCACTGCGGGCGCCGGCGCGCCGGCAGGGGGTGGCCGCGCGAAACCGGCCACGCGCATCACCTTCTCCGGCGGCGGCGCGGCGGGCGATGCGAAGAGAGAGGAAGGCGGCAATGGTTGATCCCATCATTCCCCCCGTCGGCGGGCTGGGGCCGGGCTCGCAGCCGGAGGACGAAGAGCGGCTTTCATTTCTGAAGTTGCCGGAAGGCATTCATACCTTCCGCATGCCCCATGCTCCGGAGCCGGAGGACACCGTGGGCATGGAGGCAGGCAAGGAGGCGCTGCGCGCCATGCAACGGGCGCTGGCGGCATGGCGGCCCGGGGATGGATGTGTGGAGATAGCTCTGGACGGGCTGGGGCCGAAAGATCTGGGGCTGGTGAACCAGATCCTGGGCGAGGGTGAGGTTTCCGCCCTGAGCGGCGCGGCCATTCAGGCGCAGGAATCGGTGTTCGCCGGGCTGTGGCGGGTGCTGCATCTGGACGGGGAAGGTGCGCTGGCCCGTGATCGCGTGGAAATCGGGCCGTTTCCCGAATCCATCCGCCGCCATGCGCGCGCCGGACAGCGCCGGGCGGTGGAACCGCTGACGCCGGGCGTGCCGTTGCCGGAAGGGGTGTTCAACGCGCCGGCGCTCATCAGCGAAATCGCCGAGCATCAGGCCCGCTGGCGGCCGGGGCAGGCGCCGCATTGCATCAACTTCACCCTGCTGCCGCACACGGAGGCCGATCTGACGTTTCTGCAGGATCATCTGGGGCGTGGCGATACCATCGTGCTTTCACGTGGTTATGGCAATTGCCGGGTTGAAAGCAGCGGGGTGCGCCACGTCTGGTGGGTTCGGTATTTCAATTCGCAGGACGCGCTCATTCTGAACCAGCTGGAAATCTGCGACCTGCCGGAAGTGGCGCTGGCGGCGCCGGAAGATATCGAGGCCAGCGCCGAGCGGCTGGCGGAAGTGATGGAGCTGTATCAATGACCGGTAACTCCACTGGCCCCGGCGGCGATCACTTCTTTGCCGGCTCCTATGGCGGCAACGACGCGGCGCTGCCGGACGACGCGGTGATGGAATGCAGGATCTGCTGGCATGTCTATGAGCCGGCGCAAGGCGACGAGGTATGGCAGATTCCGCCGGGCACGCCCTTTTCCGCCTTGCCGGAGCACTGGACGTGTCCGAACTGTGATGCCCCGAAGAGCGATTTCCTGCTCATTTCCGGCGACAGGGAGGCGAGCGGCGGATGACGGAAGAACAAGCACGGACGGCGCCAACGCCGATGCCCGCCGTCGCGAACGAGGCGGAGACGGCGGCGCGCCTGCGCGCGCGGCTCGAGGATGTCTTTTCGCGTATCGCGCGGGAGCGCATGGCCGGGCTGCCGATGGTGAACGAACGGGTGCGGGTGGAGGCTTTCGGCTTCGAACGGGTGGACAACTGGCATGTGGGCGTCATGCTGACGCCGTGGTTCATGAACCTCATGCTGTTGCCGGCGGAAGACGCCCCGGCAGCCCATGCCATGATCGGCGCCATCGGTGATACGCAACGGATGACCCTGCCGGCGGGGCGGGTGGACTGCATCGTCGGCGGGGAGGAAGGTATCGGGCGCTGGCTGGCCTGTTCTCTGTTCTCGCCGGTATTCGAGTTCGCCGATCACGCCGCGGCGGCGGAAACCGCGCGAGCGGCGCTGCGGGCGTTGCTGACGCCGGAGGGTTCCGAGCCGGCGGGGGCTGCCACACCGGAAGCGGACGAAAGGGATGATGCCGCACTGGAGCAGGCATTCGCCAGCGGTTTCGCCCGCGCTGCCGCCGGAACGCAGCGTCAGCGCCTGGCTGGCGAGGTGGCGGCGGATTCGGAGCGGGCGCGGGCGCTGTGCGCGCTGGAGCAGGAGCGGCGCGCAGCGCAGCAGCGGGCGCGGAAAGAAGCGGTGAAGCGGGAGAAGGAACGGCTGGCGGCGGGGGAAGGCGTGGATCTGCAACGCCGTTTTCTGCTGTTCGGCCGCGCCAGGGGATGATTGCCTGGTGGCTGACATGAGCGCCGGCGTGGACATCATCATCCATCCGCATCCGCGGAACCCGCGGGTGCGCATCAACGGTCGGCGGCCGCCCGACCTGCTGCCGTTGCTGCGCGCACGCCGGGCGGAGGATGCGCCGGGAGTGGTGCGCATGGTGCTTTCCGTGTGTGGTCATGCGCAGGCGCGGGCCACCGCCCTGGCGCTGGGGCTGCGCGATCATCCGGCGGCCGGGCTGGCGGGCGCTGCCGCCGTACTGGGTGAACTGGCGCGCGAGCATCTGTTGCGCGTACTGCGTCTGCGGGAGGCGGATGCGGAAGATGATGGCGCCTCCCGAAACGAGGTTGAAAGGATCATGCTCCTCCCGCAGACACTGGCCTTTTCCGCGCAGGAGAGCGGCGCGGAGCGGGAGGAGGCGGCGGCCTGGCTGGCTCGTCTGTTGCGTAAACGGGTATTCGGCATGCCTCCGCAGGAATGGCGCGGCATCGCCCGCGTGGCGGAGCTGGAAGCGTGGATGGGCACGGCCGAAACCTCGCCGGCGCGCCGCCTGCACCGCCTGTGGCGGGAGGGGCTGGCGGAGGTGGGGCTGGCACGCCCGCGTTTCCTGTGCGTGCCTGAAGGCGGGCGGCCGGAATGCATGGCGCTGGCCGGCTGGCTCTATCGGCGGCTGCTGGAGCCGGATGGCGCATCCTTCGCCGCGCTGCCGCATCATCATGGCACGCCGTGCGAAACCGGCGCGCTGGCGCGGCAGTGTCATCATCCGCTGCTGGCGGAGATGCTGCGGCGGGCGCGGGGAGCGGGGCTGCTGGCGCGGCACGTGGCGCGACTGCTGGAGCTGGCTGAGCTGCCGCGGCGGATTGTGGCGCTGTCGGAGAATGCCGGGCGGTCCACGCAGGCCGCGGCGCCATTTGCCGGCATGGGGCTGGTGGAATCGGCCCGCGGGTTGCTGGCGCATGCCGCGGCGTGCGATGTGGCGGGTAACGTTCGCGTGTGGAGGGCGCTGGCGCCGACGGAGTGGAATTTTCACCCCGAGGGCGTGTTGCGCGAGGCCCTGTGCGATGCGGCCGTGCGATTTCATGACGCTCCGGCACAACTGCGGAAGCTGGCGGAGGACATCGTGCAGGCGCTGGATCCGTGCGTGCACAGCCGGGTGACGGTGGCGCCCGTGGTGGCGGACGCGGAGGGTGCGGTGGCGCAGGCAGCGGGAGGCTGAACATGCACGAAATGGCCCTGTGCGAGAGCATGCTTCAGATCATCGAGCGCGAGGCGGCGCGCCAGCGGTTTTCCCGCGTGCGCAAGGTGCGGCTGGAGGTGGGGGCGCTGGCGGGCGTGGAGACGCGGGCCATGCTCTTCGGCTTCGAGGTGGTGCGCCGCGGCACAGTGGCGGACGGTGCGGAGCTGGAAATCATCGAGTTGCCGGGGCGCGGCTGGTGCATGGCCTGCGCCAGGGAAGTGGAGGTGCTCAGCCGGCTGGACGACTGTCCTCACTGCGGTGGTCACCAGGTGCAGATCACCGGCGGTGACGAACTGCGCATAAGGGATCTGGAGGTGGACTGACATGTGCGGCGTTTGCGGTTGCGGAACGGGCGTCATGCGGCCCGAAACAGAAGGGGAAGAGGCGCACGGGCACGTGCGCGATCGTCAACACGAACACGCTCACGATCACGCCTACAAACACGCCTACGAACACGCCCACGATCACGGCCCGCGGCACGCGCACGCGCCGGGCCTTTCGGAGGCGCGCATGGTGCGGATCGAGCAGGACATCCTTTCCGCCAACGACGCCCATGCCGCGCGCAACCGCAGGCTGCTGCGGGAACGCGGGGTGCTGGCGCTCAATCTCGTCTCCTCTCCCGGCGCCGGCAAGACCACGCTGCTGGCCGCCACCATCAAGGCGTTGCAGGGAGTATTTCCCATGCATGTCATCGAGGGCGACCAGCAGACGGACAACGACGCCCGCCGCATCCGCGAGGCCGGCGCGCCGGCGGTGCAGATCAACACCGGAAAGGGCTGCCACCTGGACGCCCATATGGTGGGGCATGCCATCGCTCGGCTCACCCCCGGCCGCGGCGATGTTCTGTTCATCGAGAACGTGGGCAATCTCGTCTGTCCCGCCGCCTTCGACCTTGGCGAGGCGTTTCGCGTGGTCATCCTGTCGGTCACCGAGGGCGAGGAC
>JALUAB010000032.1 GCA_027051195.1 Hyphomicrobiales bacterium | reverse complement strand
GCACAGGCGAAGCCGCAGCCGCGATTCTGCACGAAGGAATACGCGCCCGTATGCGCGCTGGCGCCGGTGCGATGCGTGCGCGCGCCCTGCCCCGCCGGCATGCGGCGCACCTTCGGCAACGCCTGCGAAGCGAAGGCGGCGGGCGCGCGCATCCTGCACAAGGGAGTGTGCCGCAAGCCCGGCGCCTTTCCGCCGGTGATCATCAGGCCGGACTGGCGACGGTGCCGCAAATGGACGGTGAAAACCCTCTGCCAGCGGCGGCGCCCGGGCGGCCGCGCCAGCTGCCGCACGAAACGGCGCTGCCTGAACTGGTTCTGATCGTGAACGCCGACGGCGGGTTCAGGGCAGCTCCGCCACCTTCTTCATGGCGGCAGAGAAGCCCTTGAGCTCCATTTCCACCGGCAGGCCGACGCCGGGCGCGGCATAGACGATGAACTTCGCCTTGCGGCCCTTTCTCAGCCTGGCGAGGGTTTCCTTGCGCGCCTGGTTGGTGCTTTCGCAGAAGATGGCGTTGCAGTAGGTGAACGGCGCGCGGGCCACCGGCTTGCCGTCTATCTCCATGGCGATGCCCGTGGGCAGGAACACGCCCAGCGGCGCGCGCAGGCTGATCATGTGGCCCTTCAGCTTGCCGTTCTTGTCCTTGACCTTGAGCACCACCACCGAGATGAACAGCCCCTTGCGCCTGGGGTCCACCTGCGTGGCAGAAACGAAGCAGCTCTTCTTCAGCTCCGGCTTGCCGTCCTTGCCGGCGACGGGAAGCCGCTGGCAGATCACGCGCCAGATTCCGTGTTTGGTGACGACTTCCGGCTTGGGCATCCGTGGCGCCCCCGCCGACGCCGGCGGCCGGCGGCGCGGGCCGAAGGGAGTGACGGGCGTGGGCGCCTGATTCAGCTGCTCCTTGCCCGTTGCCTGCTGGGCGTGCGCGCCGCCCGTCAGCCCGGCGGCGAACAGAACGCCCGCGACGACCGCTCCGGAAATGCCCGTCCTGACCCGACCATCGGAAAACACCGCGAAATTGCCTCGCATGACGCTGGAAACTCCATCCTGAGAAGTTCGTTTCATTCGGTGGCGCACGAATCGACCGTGCCCGGATGCCTCTTGCGTCTTTTAGCCCAGCCCGCGGCGGGAGCAAAGGCACGCCACTCCACACACCGCCGGGCTGCTTTCTGCCTGCCGGGCAATTGCGGCCAAATGCGGGCACGAATAGGGGCAAATGCCGCTTGACACGCCGGGGCGCATGGGCACAAACACCCGTCATGGCCACTACCGACGCGACAGCCGACAAGCCAGCCGAACACGTGGCGCCGTTCACCCGCGGCTCCATACCGCGACATCTGGTGTTCAACACGCTGATGGGCGCCATCGGCCTGATGGCGCTTTTCCTGGTGGATTTTGCCGATCTGTGGTTCGTCTCGCAATTGCACGACGTGGACGCCACCGCCGGGCTGGGACTGGCCGGCGCGGTGGGGTTCTTTCACCTTTCGCTGGCGCTGGGGCTGGCCATCGCCGCAGGCGCGCGGGTGGCCATTCACACCGGCCAGCGTGATGTGGAGCGGGCGCGCAGCATAACGGCGACGGCGCTGCGCATCGGTATGGGCATGGGGCTGGCATTCATGCTCATGACGCTGCTGGGAGCGGAGCCGATACTGGCCATGATGGGCGCGGAAGGCCGCACCCTGGAGCTGGGGGCGACGTATCTGCGCATCATCGGCATAGGCTTTCCGTTACAGGCGGGCACGCTGGTGTTCAGCCTGGCGCTGCGCGGATATGGCATGCCGGCGAAATCCATGACGCTGACGCTGACCTCGGCCATCGTGAACGCGGTGCTGGATCCCGTCTTCATCTTCGGCCTCGACATGGGGCTGGCAGGGGCCGGGCTGGCGACGCTCACGGCCTTCGTGGCCTCGTTCCTCATGGGCCTTTTCCAGCTGCGGCATCATTATTCGCGGCTGTTTGGTGCGACGGGGGGAAGGTGGAGCGTGCTGTTCAGGCCGAAAGACCGTCGGGCCGACATGAAGGCGCTGCTGCCGATGGCCATTCCCATCACGCTCGCGCATCTCGCCACGCCGGTGATGACCGGCTACATGCTGGCCGTCGCCGCGCGCTTCGGGCCGGATGTCGCCGCCGCCCTGACGGTGGTGAACCGGGTGGCGGTGGTGGCCTTCGGCATCACCTTCTCGCTTTCCGGGGCGGTGGGGCCCATCATCGGCCAGAATTTCGGCGCGCGGCTCATGGCGCGGGTGCGGCACGCCTACGAGGCCGGACTGTTGTTCGCCACCGGCTACACCCTGTTCGGCTGGCTGGTGCTGGCGCTGCTGGCAGACCGGCTGCCCGGAGCCTTCGGCCTTTCCGGCGATGCGGCGGCGCTGGTGCGGCTGTTCTGCACGGTCACGGCCGGGGCCTGGGTGTTCACCGGCATGCAGTTCGTCGCGCAGGCAGCCTTCAACAACCTGGAAAATTCACGCTTTTCCATGATCTACAATTGGGGGCGCGCCGTCCTCGGCACCATCGTGCCGGTGGAAATCGCCATCCGCATCGTAGGCATGGACGCCGCCGGCATCCTGTGGGGCGCGGCCATCGGCTGGACGGTGACGGGCCTGCTGGCGGTGGTACATGCATGGAGCATCATCCGCCGGCTGGAGCGGCGGGTGGCCGCGGAACCGGCGGCCTGACCCTCCGTGGCCTGGAGCTCAACTCTTGTCGTCGCCGGCACGGCCGCCCGCGTTGCCGCTCCCTTGCGCCGCCGGTGCGGCTCCAATGGCCTCCAGAATGCCTCTGGCCATGCGCTCCGGTGGCGTGGCATAGGCGAAATGGCGGAGGTATTTTCCGTCCTCGTCCAGCAGATAGGTCACGGCGGAGTGATCCATGGAATATCCATCACCGCTTTCATCCGGCGCCTTGCGATAATAGGCGCGCCAGATCTTCGCCATGTGGCGTATCTGTTCCGGCGTGCCGGTAAGACCGATGAATTCCGGGCCGAAGTTGCTCATGTATTCCTTGAGCACCCGCGGCGTGTCGCGCTCGGGATCGACCGAAACCATGATGACGCGGAACCGCTTGCGCAGATCCCCCAGCCTGTCCAGTGTTTCGGCGATCAGCGTAAGCTCGGTGGGGCAGATATCCGGGCAGAAGGTGTAGCCGAAATAGAGCAGCGTGTATTTTCCCTTCAGGTTCGCTTCGGTGAACTTGTGGCCGTTCATGTCCACCAGCTCGAATGCGCCGCCAAGCTGCGCCACCTGTTGCTGCTGCCGATCCGCCATGCGGCCGGTGAAGAACAACACGCCGCCCAGCAACACAAGGCCCACGGCCAGCATGATCCAGAAAGCGCGCCCCATCCTGTTCCGGCCTTTCGTGCTTGCAGCCATAACGATGCTCCCATGACAGGCTTTTCCGGCATGAACGTGCATGCATCCTACCGCAGCCGGCGCCGGATGAAATTGACCAAAGTGGCGCACCGGCGGATGGAAAGCATTCCGGGGAATCCCGATTCGAGGCTGCGGGGGTGCGTCCACCTGTGCTACATCCGGAAGACGGCGGCCATCATTGTCGGAAAAACGAACGCATGAATGCCACCACCCACAAGGCCGGCGGGCTGACGCGGGCGCACGCGGGCCTGCGCGTGCAAACGCTGGTGCGCCTGCGGTGGCTGGCCATTCTGGGACAGCTGCTGGCGCTGTTCGTGGTGCGCTATCAGCTGGGGTTCGCCCTGCCCTTCTGGCCGGCGCTGTTCCTGGTGCTGCTTTCGGTGTGGCTGAACATCGTGCTGCTGCTGCGCTTTCCGGCCGGTGCGCGGCTGAGCGAGAACGCAGCCACGGGCGTGCTGGCGTTCGACATCGTGCAGCTGGCGCTGCTGCTGTATCTCACCGGCGGGCTGGCCAATCCGTTCGCACTGCTTTTCCTGGCGCCGGTGACGGTTTCGGCCACGGTTCTTTCCACCCAGCGCACACTGGCGCTAGGCCTGCTGACGCTGGTGCTGGTGAGCCTGCTGGCAGTGTTTCATCTGCCACTGCCGTGGTATCCCGACAGGCCGCTGGCGTTGCCCCGGCTCTACATCTTCGGCATGTGGATGGCGCTGGTCTCCGGCATTGGCTTCACCGGACTCTACGTGCACCGCATTGCCAAGGAGGCGCGGCAGATGGAAACGGCGCTGGCGGCGACGGAGCTGGCGCTGGCGCGGCAACAGCAGCTCTATGCGCTGGACGGGCTGGCGGCGGCGGCGGCGCACGAACTGAGCACGCCGCTGGCGACCATCGCCGTGGTGTCGCAGGAGCTGCGCGGAGCGTGCCTGAACGACTGCGCGCCGGCGGACAATTCGGAAAAGACGCAGGTTTGCGAAGACCTGGAGCTGATCGCCGAACAGGCGGCGCGGTGCCGTGAAATCCTCGCACGGCTGGCGGATCACCGGGCCGGACGGCGCGACGAGATGCTGGCGCAGGTGCGGACAAGCGCCCTGCTGGAGGAGATCGTCGATCCGCTGCGCGGGCCGGATCTCACGATCGCGCTGGACATCGGGCCGGAAAACGGCGGCAACGAGCGCGAGCCGGTGATTCGCCGGGACCCGGGCATTCTCTACGGGCTGAACAACATCATCGAGAATGCCTGCGACTTCGCGGAACGGGAAGTGCGCATCGAGGCGCGCTGGGACGACGAGCGCATCTCACTCACCATCAGCGATGACGGCCCCGGTTTCGCCGAGGACATCATCAGCCGGCTGGGCGAACCCTACGTAACCACGCGGGCGCACCGGCTGCACGGGCCGGTGGATCCGGAGGAAGACGGGCCCGGCTCCGGCATGGGCCTTGGCTTCTTCATCGCCAAGACGTTGCTGGAGCGCACCGGCGCCACCATCAGCATCGCCAACAGGCCGCTGCCGGAACATGGCGCCATCGTGCGCATCGACTGGCCGCGCGCGGCCATCGAGGCTGTGGCAAGCGAATGGAAAACGACCGGGAAGGAGAGCGCGCATGAATCGGCATGAGCGGATGACACCACCTGCGAACAAGGCTGAAGCCACGGCGCGGGTGAAGATCCACCTCGCCGGGCCGGAGGAGGCGGACACTCTGGCGGCGGTGCACCGTGCCGCCTTCGGTGAGCGCAAGGGCTGGAGCGCCGGGGACATCCGCAAAATGCTGGCCATCGAGGGCACCGAGGCGCTGCTGGCGCGCTGCGACGAAGCTGAAGCCTGCGGCATGATCATCACGCGGATGATGTGGGAGGATGGCGAGATCCTGACCCTTGGCGTGCGACCGGAGTTCCGGCGGCTGGGCATTGGCGGGCGTCTGTTCGCCAGCGCCGTGAACGGCATGGTGATGCAGGGGGTGAACCGGGTGTTCCTGGAAGTGGCGGAGACGAACACCGCCGCCATCCGGCTGTACGAGGAGGCCAGGTTCGAGGTGATGGGACGGCGGCCGAACTATTACCTGGAGGAGGACGGCAAAAAGGTGGATGCGCTGATGATGGTGCGCGTGTTCGGCCAGGGGTGCGGGGGGTGATGGCGCGGTTCATGCGCCTGCCGCACGGGATCCCGGCCTGCGCCCACCAGGTGTCCAACAAGAACGATGTCAGACAAGTTCACTGGATGCCAGCTCACAAGCGCCTGGTTTAATGTCTGCTTGTCATTACCGGGCTTGTCCCGGCAATCCAGAGCCAAGCATTAGGAGACATGCATGACAGCAATCCCGGCTGAAAGCGATCACCATAGTGTTTGGCCACCTTTCTGATCGTTCCTTTCCACCTCCGCAACAAACATTGCGCGAATCGCCATCATGCCCGCCGAAGCAAGTTGCCCTGGATGCCCGGGACAAGCCCGGGCATGACACAATATCCGAGGCAGATGAAAAAATACGGTTTCCGAGCATATGGAAAGCTCTTTCTCAATCTGCCTGACATGATCAGCAGCATACTCACAGGAGTTTCCCAAATTTCCCCGGATACCGCCAGCCTTGCGTAGAGAT
>JALUAB010000031.1 GCA_027051195.1 Hyphomicrobiales bacterium | reverse complement strand
CCGCCCCGGCGAAGCCCACCAGCACGTCGCCAGAGGTATCCGTCTGGGTGAACACGTCGCCGGGCAGGAGCTGGAGGTTGTCCGGGCTTCTCACGTTGGCCAGCGGGATCTGATAGGTGGCGCGCTTCTCGCCGTTGGGGAAGGTGCCATACATCACGCCGTCCTCGCCGATCTTGAACAGGCGATAACCGGCGGCGGCGGAGCCGTTGATGTTCACGTCCAGGATGTTGAAAGGCGAGGCGAACTGCGTGGAGCCGGAGAAGTCCAGCAGCAGGTTGTCGCCATTCGGTATCGGAATGGTGATGTCCGTGGGGCTGGCGGCGGTGAAATTGCCCGTGGTCGGGTCGAAGGTGAGCGTGGCGGTGACCAGCGGACCGGAAGCGTAAGGGAACGGACCGCCGGCGGTGGCCTGCGCCTGGTCGAAGGCCGCCAGCTCCCAGGTGTTGTCGGCGGTCTTGGTGAAGTAGAGGTCGATGAGCTTCTCGGCGCCCAGGTTGTCATAGACCACGATGGAGGTCTTGGAGGTGTATTGCGCCGTGGCGGCATTGGCCGACGGCAGATCCGCCGCCGGCACGATGGCGGCACCGGCGTCGAGGTTGAAGGTCATCTCACCACGGGTGGAGGGGGTGGCGTCCAGGCTGTAGTCCGTGTGGCGCACCCGTTGCAGACCGGTGAAGCCGTTGGCCGTGGGGGTGGGCGTGGTGCCGTCGGAGATGTCGAACCCCAGCAGGTAGAAACCGGCCGAGTTGACCAGATAACCGTCCTTGTCCGGCACGAAGGAACCGGCGCGGGTGAGGAAGCGCTGTCCCGCCGTATCCTCCACGATGAAGAAGCCGTTGCCGGCGACGGCCAGGTCGGTGATGGAGGAGGTGGTTAGCAGCGTGCCCTGTTCCGAGATGTGGCGGCGCACGTGCGGCGATACGCCGCCCGGCACGTAGCGGCCGGTCAGGTGCTGCGGAATCATGGAGGAGAATTCCGTTTCCGCCCGCTTGTAGCCGGTGGTGTCGGCGTTGGCGATGTTGTCCGCGACGGTGGAGAGCTTGCTGCCCTGCGCCAGCATGCCGGAAACGCCGGTGCGCATGATGTTGCCGATGGACATGAGTCTGCTCCTCCACGCTTAAAGATTGCGTCCGATGGTTGCAGGATGCGGGCGCTGGCTTGCGCGGGGCTTGCTCTTTTGCTCTGAAGCGCGACCGCCCACTGCCAGATTCCCCGGTGAGCGTCCGACCGACCCTCCCCGCTCCCCCTCCCCACCTCCCTCAATGGTGCGCAAGGAGGTGGGGAGGGGAAGCGGGGCTTGTTTTTGCGCTGAAGCGCGACCGCCCAGCGCGGGATTCCTTTGCGCTGAGGCGCACGGCACCGGCCCCCGCCCCCTCCCGGCCACCCAAATTGTCGAACCAAGTGGCCGGCAGGGGGCGAGGGCCTCCCCCTTTCCATTCTCCTTCACCTCAACCCCGCCCAACCACCCGATATTATGCGCAAGTGGTTGGATGGGGGCGCGGGGCTCGTTTCTTGCGCTGAAGCGCGACCGCCCAGCGCCGGATTCTCGAGTGAGCGTCCGGCCAGCCCTTCCCGCACCTTCAATTTCACGGCCACCGATGACCACAAAGAAAGGCCCCTCCGGAACAGGAGGGGTCAGTTCAGCGAAGGGAGGCGGAGAACATGCCCTGGCGCCGGCATCATGCCGGAACCAGCTTCGGGAAGGGGCTACACGGCCGTTTTCATCAGATCACCGCGGGCGCGGGAATCCGACGCCATGGGGTGGTTACCGTGCAGGCAGTAACCAAGGTAACGGCGGGAATCGATGGGATCGTAACCCAGACGCTGGCGCAGCTTCTTGCGCAGCTTGGAAATGTGGCTCTCGATGACGGATTCCTCGACATCCTCCTCGAAGATGCCATAAACGTAGTCGAACAGCTGACGCTTGGTCACACGTCTGTCCTTGTGGGTGACGAGATAATGCAGGATGCGGTATTCGCGCCGCGGCAAGGTCATCGGCTCACCGCGCACCAGCGGCGGACGGCCGTCCGGAAAGACCTGTATCTCGCCCGCCTGCAGAATCTCCTCGCGCTGCCGCCCGCGGCGCATGATGGCGTTGATACGGGCGATGATCTCGCGCACGTGCACGGGCTTGCGCACCACGTCGTCCACACCGACGGAGAACAGTTCCAGCACCTCGTTCAGCGAGTTGCGTTCACTCATGGCGATCAACGGCGCGCGCACGCGCTCGCGGATGTCACGGGCCATGTCCGCGGCCAGCTGACAGCAGCCCAGCAGCACGCCCTCGATGGCCTGAAGCTCCGTATCGGGCAGCGAGCGCAGCCAGTCGCTCAGCTCCTCCGGCGCGAAACCGACGGCGGCCACGCCCTCGCGGTCGAACCCCTTCCTGAACCCCTCGATGACGAGTTCACGGTCGTCGATGATGATGATCATGATTGTTGTCCCCACCCAGCCGGTTAACCTTTTGCCAACCGAATCGCTGTTTATTGTGGATAAACGCTTGGAATCCGTGCACTTGCGGGGTGGAGCAATTGATTTGAGAATGGGTTTCGGGTTATAAGGGCGGCCACTGATTCGCAGGAATCAAATCCGCTTTCGTTCTCTCCTTTCAGCGTTCTGTTCCGGCGATGCGCGCCGGCTTCCGGCAGAAGTCGCGGGCCTGTGGCGTCCAGCGACCGAAACCGCTTGCGACGAGATTGCGAATCACCTTGCATACGTAGCGCTTCTGGGCGCTGATGTTTCTCGGCCCGGCGTGGTAACGGGCGGCTGCCAGCGTCCAGTTGCCGTGGCGCCGGTAGAGGCGCTCCAGAAAGCGCGCGGCGTAATCGACATTGCGCGCGGGGTCCAGCATCTCCCAGAGGCTGCCGAAAGCGGCGCGATGATAGTGGTAGTTCAGCTGCATGCAGCCGATATCGAACATGCGCTCGCCGCTGGCAGCCAGGCTGCGGGCGATGGAGAGCGCCTCGCCACGGCTCTTCGCATAGACGGAACGGCCACGCACGTTGAGCGTCCATGGATGCAGGCGGCCATCACGGCCGCTCTCCGTGCGGCCCACGGCGTAGAGCACTGGCAGGGGCACGCCGTGACGGCGGGCGGCGGCCGCCATGTATCGTTCGCAAACCCCGGAGGGAAGCGCGCGAGCGGCTGGCTCAGAGATATAACCCGCGAGCGCCGCGAGAATCAGTGCCACCACCATCGGCACGCGCGCCACTTTCGTTGGTGACGCCTGCGTTGTCATGCCGTTGCGCATGGTCTCGCCCTCCCGGCTGTTGCTGCGCCGCCTGCCCGCCCTGCCCGGCATGTTGCTGAGTGAAGGCCGCGGCGCCCTGTTGTTGCGGCGGCGCCTGTGGCTGCTGGGCCTCCGCGGCGGCGCCGGGCGGCAGCACGGCGATGTGCAGCTGCACGCGCGTGGCGTGCCCGGCGGCGGCCTGCAGACGATCCGCCAGGTGGTGGGCGGTCTTTTCCAGCTCGTCGGCAACGTCGCGACGGGCGGCGCGCAGGGTGATTTCCAGCGCATCACCACGGCGCTCGATTTGTGCGGCGATGGCGCCCAGATGCTCCGGGTGCAGGCGGATTTCCAGCGTGCGCACGGTGTGCGTCATCGCCGGAGAACGTTGCGCCGGCCACTCCGGGGCGGAGGCGAGCGCCGGCTCCAGCCCGTCCAGCACTTGAGCGGCGAGGCCCGCCTCATCAGCCACCGCCAGGGCGAATTGCCCGGTGAAGGACAAGGGCAGCGACGGCATGGCGGGCGCGAAGTGTTTCTGCCGGACGTCTTCCACCACCTCCGCCCGCAAGGCGTGCCAGCCGGGCAGTTCGGACTGCCATGCCTTTCCTTTCGTGGCCGGTTCCCGGGCGGCGGAATGGTGCATGAAAGAGGTTTTTCCCTGTTCGTCACCCCCCCGTGCATGCGGTGCAAGCGCCCGGTGCAACAGGGTGGCTGCGTCCGTTGCATCAGCTTCGGCCTCGGCCGCATCGCCCCCCGTTAGGGGCATGAGCGCGAGCGCGCCGTGCGCCGCCTGCCTACGTGGATGTGGTGGCGCCTGCATCGGGTCGCGAGGCATGGACCCGGCCGCCACGGCACCGGCGGCGGTGATGACGGCTGACGGGTGCGGTTCCGGCATGGCCGAAAGATCCGGCGGCCGTGGCGTGCCTCGCACCTCCGCGGCAGCTTTCTTCACGCCGCCCTCTTCCGCGGCTTCCTCCGCCGTGCGGGCATCCTGCGCGCGGTCCGCTCCGAATCGCTCCGTGGCCTCGCCGGAGGCCGCGCCACCGACGACAACGGAGGCGCCGCGGAACAGCGCTTCGCCCCGTTGCCGCAACTCCCGCGGTTCGCGCACATCGTCCCCACTTCCGGGCGGCGTGGCCTCGGCCATATGCTTGTCCCGCGGGTGCCCCTCTCCGCCAGCCTCCGCGGACCGCCGCCGTTCCACCGGGCGACTGCCGTGCAGGAAATCGTTGAAGGCGCTGCGTTGCGGTGGCGCTTCCGGCACGTCGGTGGCTTGCCGCGAGGCGCTTCCGTCTTCCCGCGGCATGGCTGCGGATGGCGTGGCGGGCGGCATGGCTGCGGGCGGTTTCATGGGCGCTGTTCCTCCTTGCCGGCGAGCAGTTTGTCCACGGATGCGGCGAGCACGCGGGCCCGCTCCAGCTCCGGCGGTTCCGGTTCGCGGGCGGCCAGCTTCTTCCATTTCGGCGAAGGTTCCGGCTCCATCATGATGGCGTCCGCCATGGCGATGGCGGCATAGGCCAGCTGCCTGTCCGCCGGCGGAAGTTCATCAAGGTTCATGGCCAGCAGGTCTCGCACCGGCTCTTCCGGCTCCGGCGAGATGACGGCGGCGGCATCCAGCCACACGCGCAGGCGCAGGGCCAGGCGTGGCGCATCGGGATACAGCTTGCGCACCTTCAGGTTGGCATGCAGGCTGAGCGCATGCTTGCCGAAAAGCAACGCCTCGCGGGCGATGGCGGCATAGAGCAGCGCCTGCTGGCGCTTGCGCAGGCGGGTGATGCCAGGTTCCAGTTTCTCGATGATGAAAGGCTTTCTGTCCACGTCCAGTGCCACCGCCAGCCAGGCCAGCCGGCGCAGGAAATCATTCATGTAAACGGAGCGCGGAAAGCGGCGCAGATAGGTGGCGGCGTAGCGCTCGAACCGCTTCACGTCCTCGGTCATGCCGGCGAGGATCATGGCGCGGCGCAGCGCCACCTCCTCCAACAGCGAACCAGGACGCAACAGACGCACCTCGTCCAGCAATGGCATGGCGGCGGCCTCGCTGGTGCCGGCCAGCAGGGAAGCGCGCACCAGCAGCAGCTGCGCCCTCAGAACATTGGAAAGATTCTCGTCTTCCACCTTGCGCAGCCAGCGGGCGGCGGCGGCGTTGCGGCCGGCGGCAAAGGCCATGGCGCCTTCCAGCAAGCCTTCCGGCAGAGGCAGGCCCTCTCTGTCGGAGGCCCTCTCTTCCGCCGGTTTCTCCTCTTCCGCTCCCTCTTCCCGTGACTTTTTCTTCCTCGCCCATTCCTTCCTCAATTTTTCCAGCACCTTCTTTCCCGCCAGGGGGCTGCCGCCGTTTAGAAGATACAACGCCAGGGCCTCCGCATTGAGCGGGCGCCGCCAGGTCTCGACGGGCAGGGAAGCGAAAAGGCGGGCGAGAAACACCATCATGCGGCGCTGGGTGCGCAGCACGCGGGCATCGCCATGCGCCACCCTGTCCTGCAGCACGTAGAAAGCGCGCATGTAGTCCCACGGTGTGGCGGATTCACGGGGCAGTGGCCTGACTACCGGGCGCGCCGTAGCTTTTTCCGCCGATGCCTCCTTCTTTTCGGGAGCGGGAGCGACACCGCCTCCGCCGCCGGCGGAAACCGACGCGGGCACAGCGGCGACGAGCATGGACGCCACGGCAAGCGCCGCAATGCCCAAAGCCCGATTGTGCCCTGACCGCATCATGTTCTCACACGTCCTTCAGCAGGATTTCGATGCGCCGATTGCGTGGCGCCAGCGGGTCTTTCGGGTCGGCGGGCTTGCGATCGGCCCAGCCTTCCACGCGGATGATGCGGGATTCCGGCACGCCGCCACGGATGAGCATGTAGCGCGCCATGTGGGCGCGGGCGGTGGAAAGCCGCCAGTTGTCGTATCCCTCGTTACGGTAGCGGCGGGCGTCCGTATGGCCGCGGATGATGATCCGCCCCTTGCGCGTGCGCAGGATCTTCGCCACCCTCTCCAGAAAACGCACGGTTTCCGGCCGCGGGCGGGCGGAGCCGACGGCGAACATACCGAAATCGGCGTTGTCCGTGAGGCTGATGAGGATACCCTCGCCGGTGCGCTGCACCTTCACTTCCGGCAGATGCTTTTCCTTCGCGTTGGCGATGGCAGCATGAAGAGCCTTCCTGAGCTCTTCCACCATGCGCCGCGCCTTCAGTTCCGCCTGACGCTGCGCCGCCTTTTCGCTCTTCCGGCCCTTCATTTCCCGTTCGGCCGTGCCGGTGGAGCGCGCCGCCACGCGACCCATCTGCCCCTGCTGACTGCCCAGTTCGCTGCCCGTCGCACCGTCCTCCGGCAGGTCGCGGGCCAGTGATTCCCAGCTGCGTGGCGAGAATGGATCGCGAAACCGCATGCCACCGTCCGCGCCCAGGGCATCGGTGCGGCGGATGGGGCGGGCGGCGCCCTTCAGCAGGTCGGGCGCGCCGCCGGCGATCTTGTCCAGCATGCGGATGGGATCGCGGAAAAGATCGTTCTCCGAGATATCTCCACCGGAGAGGTGCGTGGCCGGGCCTTTCTTCTTCTCCGCCTTGTCCTGACTTTCATCATCGGCATTGCCCTGCTCGGCGGCCTTCGTGTCCCGTCCCGCGGCTTTGCTGCTCTCGTCGGCCTTTTTCGCCTCGGGCTCCAGCTTTCTGTTTTCAACGTCGCCACTGGAACCCTTGGCTTTTTCCTTCAGGCCGCGCGGATTGGTGCTGGTGTCCACCAGCTTGACCGGGTTGAAATAACTGGCCACCTGAATCTTGGTGGCCTCATTGGCGGCGTTGACCAGCCACATGACGAGAAAAAAGGCCATCATGGCGGTCATGAAATCGGCGTAGGCCACCTTCCACACGCCGCCGTGGTGGCAGTCGTCCTCGCCACCCTTGCGCCGGATGATGACGATTTCGCCCTGATCTTCGTCTTTGTCCGCGCTCATGCATCCTTCTCCGGCAGGTGTTTGCGCGCCCACTCGGAAATACGGGTGGTCAGCACGCCTTCATCGATACTCAGGGAAAGTTCCGCCCGCGCCGGGTCGGACACGGTCCGCAGCAGGCCGGCCAGCTCCTCGCCCAGCTCCCGCTCCAGGGCGGCGAGCATGGCGGGCGGACCCGTGACCTCGATGGCCGTACCGGCTGCTTCGGCCAAAAGCCGCCGCAGCTCTTCGGCGAAGGCGGCGACGGCATGGGCGCGGACGGCTTCCTCCAGCACGGGAACCAACGCTTGCGCCAGCGTGGCGCGCAGGCGGTCTTCCATGCGCCCCAGCTCCCGCCGCAATTGTTCCGCCAGCCTCCCGGCGGTTTCTTCCTGCCAGCGGGCGCGCTCCTCCCGCAACCGCGCAGCGTGTGTCGCGTCCAGCGTCTTGAGCGCCTCCTGCAGACGCGCCTGCGCGGCGCGGGCTTCCTTGCGACGCCCCATCAGATAAGCGGCGCGCAGCAGTTTTTTCATGTCCGGGCGCGGGTGCGCCCGGGGCGTGGAGGACGGTTCCTGCGGCTGGCGCGCTTCGGCGGCGCCCGACTGCGGATCGCGGAAATCGCGCAAGGCCAGCGCGGCGGGCATGATTTTGAGCGCGCCGCTCATCAGGACGCCTCCTCACGCAACCATTCGCGAATGACGGCGGCGGCCTGGCGCTCGTCGTAGTCGACCATCTGCTGCAGGCGCTTGAGAGGAATGCGCGAGACTTCTCCCAGCAGCTCGGCGAGGAAGGTATCCGTATCGTCCGCCTCCGCCTGCAGGGCCTGCGCGTGCGCCAACTGCATCTGCGCGCCGGCGGCATTCTCCAGCGCCGGGTGCTGCGGCGGCGCCTCCAGCCCCATCGCATCGCCCCCGGCCTCACCCGGCGCCGACGCCACGTTCGTGACCTCGGCCTCCATGCCGCCTCCGCCCTCTTCCTGCGCATCGGCCAGGGCGGGCGGCGCGGTGAGCGCGTTGATGGCCGGCCGCACGCCGAACCAGACGACGAGCGCGGCCACGCCGATGAGCGCCAGCGCGTTGATGAGGCTGGGCATGAGCTTGCCGAAAGAAGCCATGAAGCCGGGACCGGCGACGGGTTCGAGCGGCTGCTTCGACTGCATGAAATCGACGATGCCCACCTCCACCGTGTCGCCGCGCTTCGCGTCCAGCCCGGCGGCGGTGGCCACCAGCGCGCGAATTTCCTTCTGCCGCGCCTCTATGTCCTTCTGCGTGGGCTTGCGGCCGAGCAGCGTTTCGAGACTCTTGCGGTTGACCACCACGGCGATGGAGAGGCGTGCCAGACGGTAGCCGTCGCTGACAGTCTCCACCTTCTTCGAGCTGATCTCGTAATTCACGATCTGCTCCTTGCGGTCGCGCTTCTCCTTCGATCCCTCACCACCACCGCCGGCGGGCGGGCCACCGGGGATTTCCTGATCGACGGATGCCGACCCCGCCGACGCGCCGTTGGAAGCGGCGCTCTTTTCCTTGACGTTACGGATGGAACGCTCGACGCGGGACTTCGGATCGTAGATGACCTCGCTGACATGGCGCTTGTCGGTATCCAGCCGGGCGGAAACGGCCACCTGGAAATTCTCCGGCCCGAGATACGGCGCAAGCGCGCGCATGACGTTCTCGCGAATGCGGGCCGAGACGGTGTTTTCCAGATCCACCAGCCGGCGCGGGGTGGCGGCGTTTCTGTCATCACCGCTGGCGAGCAGCGCTCCGTTGGTGTCCAGCACGGTGACGCGGGCCACCGAAAGCCCCGGCACGGCTCCAGCGACGAGATAGCGGATGGCCTCCGCCGACTCGGGACGGAAGGTGGAATCGGCGTGCAGCAGCACGGAAGCTGAGGGCCGACGCGCATCACGGCGGAAATTGTATTTCTTCGGCAGCACGATGTGCACGCGCGCAGCGCGCACACCGTCCACGTTCTGGATGGTGCGGGAAAGCTCTCCCTCCAGTGCGCGCACCAGCGTTACCTCCTGCATGAAGGAGGTAAGCCCCAGGGCGCCGATGTCATCAAACAGCTCGTAGCCGGCGCGAGCGGAGCGCGGCAGGCCCTTTTCCGCCAGCAGCATGCGGGCGCGCGCCGCCTCGCCATAGGCCACCTTGATGGTGCGGCCGTCGGCGCTGACGTCGTAGCGGATTCCCGCCTCCCCCAGCGCGGCGCCGATGGCGGTGACATCACGCGGCTCCAGCTGGGTATAGAGCACCTCGAAGGTAGGACGGGTGAGCAAATAACCGGAGATGCCCACCAGCGCCGCCACCAGCACGCCGGCGATACCCAGCGCCGCCAGCCGCCGCGCGCCGAGCCTGCCCAGACTCGCGGCCAGTTGCGTGAGTTGTTCGCGCCAGTCCATGCGGCCTCGTCTCCCGTGACGGATGCTTCCGGCCTCGCATGATGGGCGGGCAATCTTGCGCGAGCATTGCGCTTGATGGCCGGGAGCCGGCGCGGAGAAGCGCCGCGGGGTTTACCTTGCGTAAACCCGGGCGTGGTATATCCGCCCTCAGTGATGCTTCGCATTCACATGCAAAAAAGGCCGCGGCCGAAGCCGCGGCAAGTTGGCGGTGTGGAGAACGTGCAACCTGTGTGAATGCGAGTTGATTCGGGGGCCTTGGTGCGGCGGCAACATCGCGTTGCCGTCGCATTTCGTTTCCAGGAAGACGGACCGGCGGCGACCACCCGCGGATGGGGGCATCAGGCAGGCTGGAATCGCTGGTGGCCGCCGCCGCCGCCGTCCTCTTAACGGAAGAGCGAGAGAATCGTCTGGCTCGAGGAGTTGGCGATGCTGAGAGCCTGAACACCCAGCTGCTGCTGCACCTGCAGCGCCTTGAGCCTGGTCGATTCGGCGTTCATGTCCGCGTCCACCAGCTGGCTGATGCCGCGGTCGATGGCGTCGGTCAGGCTGTTGATGAAGTCCGACTGCAGGTCCACCCGCTGCTTGGCCGCACCGAGGTTGGAAGCGGCGGTGGTCATGTCGGAAATTGCCGTGTCCACGGTGCCGATGATGGCCTCCAGATCCTGCAGGTCGTTGGCGGAGTCCGTCAGGGTGCTGATGTCCAGCGTGGCCACGGAATAGGTGACGGCGCCGTTGGGCGTGGTAGCCGTCTTGTCCAGAATGCCGGTGGCCGTGGCGCTGGCGTCGAACAGCTTGACACTGTCGATGTTGATGGAAATGGTGCCGATCTGGATGCCGGTGCTGGTGCGGGTGAACGAGGCCACCACCGTCTTGGTGCTGTTGTAGCTGGTGGCGGAGGAGTCCACATTCAGCCAGTTCTCGCCGGAGAAGCTGGCGGACTGGGCGATATTCTGCAGCTGATTCTGCAACTCGTCGATCTCCGCCTGGATGGCGGTGCGGTCAACACCCGGCTCGCGGGCGGCTACCAGCTTGGCCTTGATCTCGGTCACCACGTCGATGGACTTGTCCAGCGCCGTGTAGGCGACATCGATGGTCGCCTTGCCCAGGCCCAGCGCATCCTTCACCGCGCTCAGCGCCTTGTTGTCCGAGCGCATGGTGGTGGCGATGGACCAGTAGGCAGCGTTGTCGGCCGCGGTGGAAACACGATAACCCGTGGAAATGCGATCCTGAGTCTGCTCCAACATCTTGTTGGTCTGATTCAGGGTCTGCAGCGCCGTCATGGCGGCAAAGTTCGTCCTGATGCTAGACATGAATCCAGCCCCTTCTCTTCACTCACAGTTGTTCTGTCAGGGAAAACATGCCGGACTTTCACCGACATGACGGAGAAGGGCTTCATGCCATTGGAACCGCGAAAGGCAGGGTGTCTTCATGACTGGCCCGCGATATGTCGCGGGGCGGTTCCAATCCGTCATCTTCAGTGCGCCCATTCTTAGGCGGAAGGTTTTAACGACGGGTTAACGGGGCGATGGCGCGGGGTGGTTCGTCAGTAGAATGAGCAAGATTCCATGGTGAGCGTCCGACCGCCCCCCACCTCCCTCAAGGATACGCAAGAGGTGGGGAGGGGGAGCGGGGAATTCGCAGGGGCATCAGTAGAACGAGCGCACCAGGCCGCCGGCGAGGAGGTTCCAGCCGTCGATAAGGATGAAGAACAGTATCTTGAACGGCAGCGAGATGACCGTGGGCGGCAGCATCATCATGCCCATGGACATGACGACGGTGGAAACGATGAGGTCGATGACCAGAAACGGCAGCAACAGGAGAAAGCCGATCTCGAATCCTCGGCGCAGTTCGGAGATCATGAAAGCCGGAATGAGCACGCGCAGGGACACCTTCTCCGGATCCTCCGGCCGCATCCTGTCCAACCGGTCGCCGCGGCCGGCCTCGGCGCGTTCGGCCAGGTCGCTGAACAGTGCCAGATCCTTCTCGCGCACATGATCCAGCATGAAGCGACGGAAAGGGGCGACGGTGCGTTCCCACGCCTGTTCCTGCGTGATGCGGTTTTCCATCAGTGGCTTGACGCCGTCGTTCCAGGCCTTCTCGAACACCGGTTGCATGACGAAGAAGGTCATGAACAGGGCGAGCGAGATGAGGATGAGGTTGGCCGGCGTCGTCTGCAACCCCAGTCCGGCGCGCAGGAAGGCCAGCGCCACGATGATGCGGATGAAGCTGGTGACCATGATGAGCAGCCCAGGCGCCAGCGACAGCACCGTGAGCACGACGATGAGCTGCACAATGCGGGCGGTGACGAGGCCGTCGGGCGACTTGAGCGCATCCAGCAGGCCCGGAGCCTGCTGCGCCAGCGCCGGATTGGCAAGGGCCATGAGAAGGATCGAGAGAGCCGCCATCAGCAGCCTCGCGCGCCAGCGCCGCTCTCTCCATGCCCCCTGCCTGCTCATTCCACCACCAGCGTCAGCACGATGATCTCGCGGATGAGCCCCTTCGAACGGATGCGGGCGCGTTCGGTGAGGTCGTCGTGGAGGAAGGCCAGGCTGCTGGGGCCTTCCAGATCCTTCAGCGCCAGCGTGCGCAACCAGGCGGTGATGTCCTGCTCCACCACGGCCTTGAGCACCTCCACATCCCGCGCCTTTTCCTTGTCCTTTTCTGCCTCTCCGGCCACCAGCATGGCCGCCTCCAGCCGCACCCAGGATCTGAACGGCGCGCGCAGGTTGGCGATGATGGGCTTTAGGCGCACCACCGTGCCCGGGGCGGTGTATTGCGGCTTGAAGTGCGCCTGTTGCTCCTCGTCCTCCGGCTTCTGTTCTTTTTTCTTCTCCTGTTGCGGCGTGGCCATGTTCGGCCCCAGCACGAAGCCAAGCCCGGCGCCGGCGCCGGCGGCCACCAGCGTGGCCACCACAAGGCCGATGGCGAAGCCCATGCCGCCGTCCCTGCCCTTGTCCTTCGTGCCGTCTTCCAGCTGTTCCGCCATGATCTGCCTTCATCTCAGAACGGATTGATGATGTCCCAGATCTGCTGGCCCACGCCGGGTTGCTGCACCTCGGTGATGCGGCCGCGGCCGCCATAGGAGATGCGCGCCTCGGCGATCTTGTCGTAGGTGATGGTGTTTTCCTGCGAGATGTCCTCCGGGCGCACGATGCCGGCCACGCGCAGCTCGCGCAGCTCCTCGTTCACCCGCACCTCCTGCGAGCCGGAAATGACGAAGTTGCCGTTGGGCAGCACGTCGGTGATGACAGCGGCGATGGCCAGCTTGATCTTTTCAGACCGGGCGATGGCACCGGAGCCGGAGAATTTCGACCCGGTGCCGATGGAGCCGTTGGCAGCGGTGTTGAACTGGCCCTTGGCGGACTCGTTCCTGCCCTTGGAGTTGGAGAACTTGGAGTCGTAGGCGAAATCCAGCCCCAGCTTGCCATTCACATCGGCATCGCGGCTGCGTTTCGACTTGTTGTCCAGCTTCGCCCAGTCGTCGATCTGAATGAGCACGGTGAGCACATCGCCGCGAGAGCGGGCGCGCTGGTCGTGAAACATGCTGTTCTTGCCCGCCGGCCAGAGGGAATATTCCGCCGGTTGCGGCTTCGGTTTCGGTGGCGCGACGATCCGCGTGATGGAGGCGGTCATGCCGGCACCGACGGGAGTGAGCTCCGGTGGCTGGCCCACCTCCTTCAGCTGGCCGGCGCAGGCGGAAAGCAACGTGGCGGCGGCGAGCGCCGGGAACGTGTTCATTCGCCGTGGTCGCATCAGTTCACCTCCTCCGTCGCCGGAGCGGCCCGCCCCTGCCCGGCCTCGGCCACGGCGCCGACGATGACGTTGACCAGCCGGCCGGCCACGCGCGGCTCCATCTCGCCGAGGATGGCGGAGGCCTTCTGCGGCTCCAGCCCGGTGAGGATGGCCACGGCGACGGCATACTCCATCTGCGCGATCTGCTGCGCGGCCACCTCCGGCTCCATTTTCGCGTAGGCCTGAATCATCGAGCGCGTCATGCGGCGGCGGATATCCTCGCGCGCGCGCACCCAACGGCGGTATTCGGCGCTTTTCCTTTCCAGCCGGTCCATCAGCTCGCGCAAACGCTTGCGCATGCGCTCAAGCAGCAGCTTCTGGCGAGCGTAGCGGGCGTCGCGGGCTTCGCTGGCGATGTTGTAACAATACTTCTGGTAATCCTCGCGGATCTCCGGCGGCAGGCGGTGGAACAGGCGGGAGCCGGATTTCTTCAGCACCTGCACGCCGCCTTCCTCGGCGGCCGCCTTCTTTCCACCGCCTTCTGAAGCCGCGGCGGGAACAGCGACCAGCAGCAGCAGCACGGCCAGCAGCGCGAAACCTTTTCCGCTCATGCTCCCATCCCCCTCATTGCACCACCAGATCCGCCTGCAGGGCACCGGCAGATTTTATGGCCTGCAGAATGGCGATGATGCCCTTGGGCTTCAGCCCGATGCGGTTCAGCCCAGCCACCAGCTCCTGCAGGGCCGCGCCCTTCACCATGGCGACGCGGGCGGTCTTTTCCTCCGGCGTGATGATGGTCTGCGGCACCACCACCGTGCGGCCGCGCGAGAAGGGCTTGGGCTGGCTTACCATCGGCATTTCGGTGATGCGCACGGTGATGTTGCCGTGGGTGACGGCGACGGTGGAAATGCGCACGTTCTGGCCGATGACCACGGTGCCGGAGCGTTCGTCTATGACCACGCGGGCGGGCGTGTCAGGCTTCACGCGCAAGTCGCCGATTTGCGCCAGCAGGCGGCTGACGCTGATGCCGCTGGGGCGGATGACGCGCACGGTGCGCATGTCCGCTGCGGCGGCGATGCGCTGGCCCAGTTTCCTGGCGGCCCAGCGATTGATGGCGTCGGCGATGGCTTCGGCGGTATTGAAATCCGGATTCTTGAGGCTGAGCACCAGCTTGCGGCGGCGGTGGAAATCGCCGCGCAGCTCGCGCTCGATGATGGCGCCGGCGGGGATGCGGGCGTTCGTGGGCACACCGCGGGTGACGCTGGCGGCCTGACCTTCCGCCGCGAAGCCGGTGAGCGTGAGCGGCCCCTGGGCGACGGCATAGACCTTGCCGTCCGCGCCCTTCAGCGGCGTCATGATGAGGGTGCCGCCGGAAAGCGAGGTGGCATCCCCCAGCGAGGCGACGTTCACATCGATGCGGTCGCCGGGCTGGGCGAAGGGCGGCAGCGTGGCGGTGACCATGACCGAGGCGACGTTGCGGCTGCGCGAGGCGCCGCGGGCATACTTGGCGCCCAGGCGCTCCAGCATGGCGCGCAGGGACTGCTCCGTGAACGGCGAGGCGCGCATGGAATCGCCGGTGCCGCGCAGGCCGACGACGAGGCCGTAGCCCACCAGCTGGTTGCCGCGCACGCCGCGGATGGTTGTGATGTCCTTGATGCGCACCGCCGGGTTTTCGGCGCGGGCGAAGGGGGTGGCGAACAATGTCAGGGTTACGAACCAAAACGCCAGCAACAGAAAAAGGCGCGGCATGGATGCCCGGGACAGGCCCGGGCACGACACCTGAGAGAAGGAGATGACGAGACGTTTTCCGTTGCCGATGTTGTTCGTTGCAGTCGTCATGTCTGCCTCGTCCCGGGGCGCCTCATGGCCCGCAAATCACTGCGCCGGCACCACCACGGTGCCGTCACGCCGCGCCACGCCATAGACGATGCGGCCCGAATCCACATTGCGCACCGGCACGCGCTCGCCGGCGGAGGCGTTCTGCAGCGCACGACCCAGCGCCGAGATGGTGAGCGCGCCGGAGGTGAACAGCACGCGCACGACCGCGCCATTGCGCACCGCCCAGGGCTCGCGCACGGCGTTGACGGGCACCGGGCGGCCGCGCACGATGGTGATGCGCGCCATCTTGCCGATGACGCTTTCCGGATCGGTGACATAGCCGCCGCGCATGGCCCAGCGGCGCGGCACCCGGCGCTTCACCAGCATGCCGGGACGGATGATCTCGCCGGGGTAGATGGTGGCGGCGGCCACGGCCAGCTCCGGCACACGCATTCCCCCGCCCTGCCCCGCCCCCGCCGCCGTGGCGAAGCAGGCGATGAACGCGATGCCGAACATGGCCGCGGCCGTGCGCCTTCCCCTCATGGCTTCCGATCCCTCGTTCAGCGGCGCGAGATGGTACTGAGCATCTCGTCCACCGCCTGGATGACCTTCGAGTTCATCTCGTAGGCGCGCTGGGCGGTAATCAGCTCGGTTATCTCCTTCACCGCATCGACATTGGAGGCCTCCAGGAAGCCCTGCCGCACCTGGCCGAAGCCTTCATCGCCCGGCGCGCCAACGATGGCCTCGCCGGAAGCCTCCGTCTGGCGGAACAGGTTGTCGCCGATGGGCTCCAGCCCGGCCTCGTTGGTGAAGTTGGCGAGCGTGAGCTGGCCCAGCTCCTGCAGCTCCGTTTCGCCGTCGATGCGGGCGAAGACGCGCCCCTCCGCGTTGATGACGACATCGATGGCGTTTTCCGGCACGGTGATGGGCGGCTGCACCTGGTAGCCGTCGATGGTGACCAGCTGGCCCTGTGCATTGGTGTTGAAGGCGCCGGAACGGGTGTAGAGCGTCTCGCCATTTGGCCCGGCGATGCGGAACCAGCCGCGGCCGACGATGGCCACGTCCAGCCGGTTGCCGGTGTTGGAGAGCGAGCCCTGCTCGTGCAGCTTGCGGATGGCGGCGGCGCGCACGCCCAGGCCCAGCTGGATGCCCTCCGGCACCACTTCCTCGCCACCGCGCACGGCGGTGCCGGGACGGCGGCTGATCTGGTAGAGCAGATCGGTGAACTCGGCGCGGGCGCGCTTGAAGCCCGTGGTGTTGATGTTGGCGATGTTATTGGCGATGACCTCCACGTTGAGCTGCTGGGCGGCCATGCCAGTGGCGGAAATCGCCAGTGCCCTCATCGCTGCGTCCTCCTGCTTGCCAGCGCGCGGAAATGCGCGGGACGGCGTTCATCCGGTTCAGATCTGCATGCGGCTGATTTCCAGCCACGCCGCCACCGCCTTGTTGCGAATGGCGACGGCGGCGGAAAGCGTGCGCTCGGCGGCCATGACGGAATCCACCACCTGGCGGATGTCCGCCTCGCCGCGGATGCCCTGCATGGCCACGCGCTCGGAATTCTCCAGTGTGGCGACGGCGTCACCGGCGGCCTTCCGCAGGGCGTCGAGAAAGCTCGTGGTGTCGGCCTGCGCGGCGGCAGCGGCGGGCGCGGCCTTCACGTCCGGCGTCAGGGCGCGCAGGCGGGCCTGCATCAGGGCATCCATGCCGTCCGCACCGCCGATGCGGCCAATGTTGGAAAGGGCGTCGATCATCCGGTCGTCCTCAGCAGGTCGATGGTGAGAGACACGATCTCGCGCGACTGGCGCACCACCTGCAGATTGGCCTGATACATGCGGTTGGCGTCGCGCAGGTCGGCCATCTCCACCAGCGTGTTCACGTTCGGCTTCTTCACGAAGCCCTTTTCGTCCGCCGCCGGGTGGCCGGGAGCGTATTCCACGCGGAAGGGCGAGGGATCATGCCCGATGCGCGCCACCTGCACCGTCTCCACGCCCAGGGCGCGGTCGAGCGCGGCACGGAAACTGATGGTCTTGCGCCGGTACGGGTCGGCGCCCGGCGCCTCGCCGGTGGAATTGGCGTTGGCGATGTTCTGGGCGGCCACCAGCATGCGCATGGACTGCGCGGCGAGGCCGGAGGAAGCAACCTTCAGGGGCGCCAACAGCATGTCGGCCATGGCATCAGCCCTCCTTCAGCGCCAGCAGGAACATGCGGTGATAGGCCCGCACGAGGTTGGTGTTCAGGCGGTAGGCGCGCACCGTTTCCGCGCCCTCCAGCATCTCCTTTTCCAGCGAGACGTTGTTGCCGGAAAAGGTGGAAGGGCCGCCCTCGCGCTCGCGCACATTCACCGGCGCAGGGCCCTGCGCACCGGCGGTGTTGAGATGCGCCGGGTTCGTGCGGGCCAGCGTGACGGCGCGGTTCTCCATCACCTCGCGGAAGGGGGAGATCTCGCGGGCGCGATAACCCGGCGTGGTGGCGTTGGCCACGTTGCCGGCAATCACGGCCAGCTTCGCGCTGAGCCAGTGATTGCGCGTGGATGCCAGGGCGAAGAGTTCCATGGTGCCGCCGGTTGCCTTGGTCACGTGGTTAACGGTTCGTTACCAAGGCTAGGCGGGTTTGCTTGTCCGAAGCTTGCTGGGGCCGCAACACGAACGGGGCGAGGCCAGCGGCCCCGCCCCCGGGTTGATTGTCTCTTCGTCATTCCGGCGCAAGCCGGAATCGCGTGCCATGGACTCATGCGCCCGCACCACGAAACCCGGCTTTCACCGGGGTGACGAGCTGGAGCGCCAGGATCAGGGACCGGAGCGGCGCACGGCCTCGGACAGCGGTTCCACCTTCACCCGGCCGCCGGAAACACGGGACTTGCGTGCCTCCAGCCGGTTCAGGGCCGAGAGATACGCCTTGGCGGAGGCTACCAGCGTGTCCGGGTCTGCCGCACGGCCAGTGGCCGAAATGCCCGCCTTTTCATCCTCCAGTCGCACGGAGACTTCCGCCTGCGCGTCCGTGCCCTCGGTCACCGCGTGCACCTGATACAGCGCCAGCTTGGCCTCGTGCGGAAAGGCCTGTTTTATGGCGTTGAAGGTGGCGTCCACCGGGCCGTTGCCCACCGCCTGCACGGTCCTGTGGCCGCCGTCCTCGTCCACCGTCAGGGTGGCCGTCTGCGGGCCCATGGTGCCGGCGATGACGGTCAGCGCCACCACCTTGCGGCGGTCGGTGGCGGTGGCGATGTTCTCGTCCACCAGCGCCTCGATATCCTCGTCGAATACGTGCTTCTTGCGGTCGGCCAGCTCCTTGAAGCGCTGGAAGGCGTCCTCGAAGGCGTTGTCAGAGAGCTCGTAGCCCAGCTCCTTCAGCTTCTCGCGGAAGGCGTGGCGGCCGGAATGCTTGCCCATCACCAGCGCGCTCTTGCCGGCGCCCACGTCCTCCGGCCGCATGATCTCGTAGGTCTGCGTGTGCTTCAGCACGCCGTCCTGGTGGATGCCCGACTCGTGGGCGAAGGCGTTCCGGCCGACGATGGCCTTGTTGTATTGCACCGGAAAGCTGGTGACCGCGCTCACCAGCTTGGAGGCGCGGGTGAGCATGGTGGTGTCGATGTTGGTGGTGAAGGGCAGCACGTCGTTGCGCACGCGCATGGCCATGACGACCTCCTCCAGCGCCGCGTTGCCGGCGCGCTCGCCAATGCCGTTGATGGTGCACTCGATCTGCCGCGCGCCCGCCTTCACGCCGGCCAGCGAGTTGGCCACGGCCAGGCCCAGGTCGTTGTGGCAGTGGGTGGAGAAAATCACCTTCTCCGCGCCCGGCACACGCTCCTTCAGCATGGTGATGATCTCGGCGAACTCCTCCGGCACCGTGTAGCCCACCGTGTCAGGGATGTTGATGGTGGTGGCCCCGGCCCTTATCGCCGTCTCCACGCAACGGCACAGGAAGTCGCGCTCGGTGCGGGTGGCATCTTCCGCCGACCATTCCACGTCATCCACGAACTTCCGCGCGAAACGCACGGAGGCGTCGATCATCTCCAGCACCTCGTCCGGCTCCTTGCGCAGCTTGTATTTCATATGCACCGGAGAGGTGGAGATGAAGGTGTGGATGCGCGGCTTCTCGCAGTGCTTCACGGCCTGCGCGGCGACCTCGATGTCGCGCTCGTTGGCGCGCGACAGGCCGGCGACGGAGGCGTTCTTCACCAGTTTCGCCACTTCGGCCACGGATTCGAAATCGCCGGGGCTGGCGACGGGAAAGCCGGCCTCGATGACATCCACGCCCATGGCGTCCAGCAATTCGGCCACCTGGAGCTTCTCCTCCAGCGTCATGGTAGCGCCGGGCGACTGCTCGCCGTCGCGCAGGGTGGTGTCGAAAATGATGACGCGATTGTCCTCGCTGCTCATGGTCTTCGCTCCTTCGGCATTCTGTTCGGCGCGGCGGGCCGGCGCGCGTTGCGCGGGCTTTTACACCAGCACGCGGGCAGAAGGCCAGCGCGCCGTTCATGGTTCGGAATATTCTGTCGGGAAAACCTTGCGGGCCGCTGAACTACCCCTGACCGCCTGCCCGCCTCGCACACCCTCCGGCGCGCCCCGGGTCGGTCAGGGGCGGATAAGGAGCAGGCCGGAGAGCAGCAGATGTGAACACGCGCACGGGCGCCCGCCTGCCGGCTGGCCGGCGGAGCAGAAGCCCTCGATGGGAATGTGCGCCCGAACCTTCATCGGTAGATCACGTCTCCGGCAAACCACGCTGTGTGCGCGCAGATGTAGCGCATGGGATCGCCGCCTGTAAAGGGGGGCATGGCGACAAAACCTTGCGGACAAACACGGGGGTGGAGATGGCGCGCCGGGGAGGATTCGAACCCCCGACCCCCAGATTCGTAGTCTGGTGCTCTATCCAGCTGAGCTACCGGCGCTCGCCAACATCCTGCCGCCGAAGCATGCCAGCGGCGGAACGGTGCCTATCTAATGCAGCCCCGGATGGTTTGCAAGCGGGATTTGCGCATGGCCGCCAGTTTCCTCCTGCATGGTTCCCCGAGCCACCTGCAAGGCCTATCGAACCGGCGGCACCACCACCAGACGCGCGCGGCACTGCGCACGTCGCTCGTTGGCGCCACAGCGCGACGGCCTGCCGGTGGGCGTGAAGCACACGCGCACCTCCCGCAGCAATGCCTGCCCGCGCCCCTTCCCGGTGCAGATCACGGCGAAACCATCCTTCGTGAAGCCTCTTTCGCGGTTGGCATCGGCGAATTCCCTGCGGATCTGCTCCGGCGTCCGCTTGAGCGCCTGATTGGGGCGCTCATAGGCCAGCGGAACGCGCACCATGCGGAACAGCCGTTCGGCCAGCGTGAAATAGCCCCGGGGTGACAGACCGGAACAGGTGCCGTGCTTGCGCCATTCGTGAATGACCAGCCCCTTCGACGGCATCACGTCCAGCACCTCGCGAATGACCGCATCCGGCACGAA
Source organism: Hyphomicrobiales bacterium (assembly GCA_027051195.1). Taxonomy (GTDB): domain Bacteria; phylum Pseudomonadota; class Alphaproteobacteria; order Rhizobiales; family Aestuariivirgaceae; genus Thermopetrobacter. The sequence goes on along the minus strand of JALUAB010000031.1, from coordinate 3,646 downwards.
ACGTCGCGCGCCACGACACTCGGCGGGCCAGCCGCGGCGAAACTGTGGCCACAGGCCATGCAGGACGAAGCCCTTCATCCTGCCCGGCAGGCATTGCGGATCGCGCCGCCGGAAGCCCTTTTCCTGGCAGAAGGTAGGCGACCACGACATCGCCAGCACATAATAGTCGAACAGCCCCGGACGCTCGCCTCTCGCCCATGCCTGCGGCGCCGCCGCACCCGCCGCCAGCAGCAGTGCCGCCAGCGGCGCGAGAAGTCCGAGCATCAACCCTTGCGAGGAAAATCGCATCTTCGCCCCCTTGCATGTTTTCCACACGAAATCAGCGCCGGGTCTTCCAGTTCGCCCGCTGAACCGGCGGCAGTCCCGCCTGCGCGCGGTAATAGGCGCGAATCCTGTTCTCGATATACCAGCGCCGGCGCTTGTAAAGCGGGTGATTGTTGTAGAAGAAATTCTTCAGCGCGGCTTCTTCCCGGTAGCGACCGCGCAGAAAATCGAATGTTTCCAGAGCCACCTGCGGCCGGTAACCGGCGCGAACCAGAAGATCCAGCCCTTCACCGTCGGCATCGTATTCCTGCTGGCGGGAATAGGTGTTGAGCGAAGCGTTCACCACGAAAGAGACAGACTTGCCCAGCCACGGCAGATTCATCTTGTGGGCCAGCACGTCCCGGGAGAAGCGGTGAGCGCTGCGGGCCATGTCCTTCTTCTCCTTCGCCGCCCAGACGTGGCCCAGCAGATTGTGCGCCATTTCGTGCGCCAGCACGGTGGCGATGCGCTCATCGGTGCGCAACAGGTCGATCATGCCGGTGGTGATGAAGATGTGGCCACCGCCGGAGGTGAAGGCATCGGGCCTTTCGTCCCGCAACACATGCACCCGCCAGCGAGCCGGCCAGGGATTGTCCCCCGCGGCCACGACGGCCAGCCTGGAGACGATGTTCTCCACACGCCGCCGGAGCGTCGGATCCTTCACCGGCGTGGCGCGGGCCAGCACCTGTTGCGCCAGCCGATCTCCCAGACGCTGGCGCTGGGCGATACTCGGCCCGGAAGGGGTGAAAGCCTCGTCCAGCCGCCGCTTGATGGCGGCGAGGGAGAACGCGGACTCCGCCTGCGCGCGGGTGGATGCATCCTGATCGGCCGCCGGACCGGCCACGGCCGCGGACGCGGGACGCGCGGAGGTGGAAACCTCCGTTGTCTGGACCGCCTTCGGCGCCGATGAGGCCTGCGTTTCCATCGCCGAAAGGTGCAGCTCCCGCAGATCACCGGACTCCATGCAGGCGGCAAGCCACAGCGGCAGCGTCAGGGCAAGCCCCAGACGCCGCACGCGTCCGCCCCCGGCAATGTGCACGCCCCTCATCGTTACGGCTCCGGCATTCCACAAAGCGTTACGGGTTCACGGCATTATGAGCACCCTACCCCTTCTCGCGCGCGGAAACAATGATGACGAACCGCCGCAAGGAAAGGTAGGCTTGCTTCATGCGATTTCCCATGCACATTCGCACGCACACGCGCGCGTGGCTGTTCGCCCTCGTCACGCTGCCGGTGGCTCTGGGTGCGGACGCTCATGCGGCCGGATCGGAAGGTCCGGCATCGACGGCCGGCGCGAATCCGGCGCTGGAGAACGCACCGTCACCCTATCTGCGGCATCACGCGCGGGACGCCGTGCGCTGGCGCACCTGGGGTCAGGCCGCCTTCGCCGAGGCGCGGCGACGCAACGTGCCGGTTTTCCTCTCGGTGGGCTATCTCGCCTGCTACTGGTGCGGGGTGATGCAGCGGGAGAGCTTCTCCGACGGAGAGGTCGCCGCCATCCTGAACGCGCACTTCGTGCCGGTACTGGTGGACAGGGAGGCGCGGCCGGCGGTGGATGCGCTCCATCTGAGCGTCTCGCGCATGCTCAACGGCGTGGCCGGCTGGCCGAACAACGTGTTCCTCACGCCTGAGGCGGAGCCGTTCAGAGCCGCCGGCTATCTGCCGAAGAAACGCTTCATCGCCCTCTTGCAAGAGGTGCGCGCGGCATGGCGGCGGGAACCGGAACGCCTGCGGCGCGAGGCGCGCGACATCGCGGCGAAGATGCGCGAGCGGTGGCAGAAGCGCGCGCGGACGAAATTGGCTCTTTCGACCCTCGACGTGGAGCGGTTGCGGACAATCGCGCAAGGGGTGGCGGCCCGATTCGACCCGTTTTTCGGCGGCCTGGACGCCACGCCGAAGCATCCGCGGGCGCCGCTTTCGCTGTGGCTGGCGCGGGTGGCGCTGGCGCACGACGAACGGGCGGCGCGGGATGCATTGCTCAAGACGCTGCGCGGCATCGTCAGGGGTGGCGTGCACGATCATCTGGAGGGAGGCTTCTTCCGCTACGCCACGGATGCCGCCTGGCACATTCCCCATTTCGAGAAAATGCTGCCCGATCAGGCGCTGATGGCGGATGCCCTGCGCGAGGGCTGGCGCCTTTCCGGCGATCCGGAGCTTGAGCGCGCGGCGCGGTCGGCGCTGGATTTCGCGCTTTCGGAGCTGCGGGTGGAAGGCGGAGCCTTCGCCGCCGGATCGAGCGCCACGGCCCCCGATGGCGAGGAAGGAGGGCGCTACCTGTTCACGCCGGAACAGTTGCGGCGGCTGCTGCCGGCGGGGGATGCCGAATGGGCGCTGAAGACCTTCGGACAGATCAGCGACGGCGACCTGGCCGGCAAGGTGGTGGTGCAAGTGCAGGACGTGGACTTCTCCGACCCGGAGGAGATGGCGCGGCTGCAACGTGTGTTGAAGATCCTGCGCAAAGCGGCGGCGCAACGGCCGCCCCACCCGCGGGACGAGAAAGTGATCGGCGGCTGGAACGGACTGATGATCGCTGCGCTGGCCCGCGCCGCGCTGGCCTGGAGCGAGGAACGCTACGCGAAGGAAGCGGCGCTGGCGGCACGTTTCGCCCTGAAGAACCTGCGGCGTGTCGACGGGCTTGCGCGCCACTGGCTGGCAGGCGCGGCGCACGGACGCGCGACGCTGGCCGACTACGCCCATCTCATTGCTGGCCTGCTGGCACTGCACGATGCGCAACCGGATGGCGGCTGGCTGAAACCGGCGGAGGAGCTGGCGCGGGAGGCCGTGGCGGGATTGCGCGACGGTGACTCCGGGCAGTGGTGGCTCTCCGCGGAACGGGAAGGGGCGCCGCGGCTGCGTCCACCGGGAGACGGCGCACTGCCTGCGGCGGATGCGCAGATGGCGCTGAACCTGCTGCGGCTGGCGGCGCGCACGGGTGAGGAGAAATGGCGGTCGCTGGCGGAAGAGACGCTCTCCGTCCTGTTGCCCGGCGCGCTGGAAGCACCAGAGACGCACGCAACGGCGTTGCGGGCGGCGGACATCGCGCTGCGGGGTGATGATTCGCTGGTGCGCCACGCAGCGAAGGGCAAGGTGCGCATCCGCGCAATGTGGACCAATGCAGCCAGCGGCGCGTTCACGATACGGCTGGGCGTGGCGCGCGGCTGGCACGTGCAGGCGCACCGGCCGGATGACAAGAACCTGATTCCCACCGATGTGCGGCTGTTGCGGCCGAAGCAGGCGCGAATCGAGGCATTGCGCTGGCCACGGCCGGTGATGCAGCGGCTGGGGTTCGCCAGGCAGCCGCTGAAGCTGCTGGACGGGCGGTTCGACATCACCGGGCGCATAC
>JALUAB010000030.1 GCA_027051195.1 Hyphomicrobiales bacterium | reverse complement strand
GGAAATGCCGGGCATGTATGCGCAGGGACACTACGATCTTGCCGGTTTCGCAGTTGGCGCGGTGGAGCGCAGCGAAGTTCTGCCGCGGCGGGAAAGGATGCAGGCCGGCGACATTCTCGTGGGGCTGACCTCTTCGGGGCCGCATTCCAACGGCTATTCGCTCATCCGCAAGGTGGTGGAGAAGGCGGGGCTGGACTGGAACGACCCGGCGCCGTTCGACGCAGGGCAATCGCTGGCGCGGGCGCTGCTGACGCCCACGCGCATCTACGTGGCGCCGCTGCTCAGGGCGCAGCGGCAGGGCGCGGGCGCGAAGGGGCACGCGCACATCACCGGTGGCGGCCTGCCGGAGAACCTGCCGCGGGTGCTGCCGGAAGGGCTCGCGGCGCACGTGCATCTGGACGCCCTGCCCTACTGGCCGGCATTCCGGTGGCTGCAGGAAGCCGGAGGCATCGCGCCGGAAGAAATGTTGCGCACCTTTAACTGCGGCGTGGGCATGGTGAGCATCGTGGAACGTGATGTGGTGGACGAATTCATGCTCATCATGGCCAACGAGGGCGAACGGCCGTTCATTCTGGGCGAGCTGACCGAACGGCAGGACGGCGGGCCGCAGGTGGTTTTCGAAGGAGAATTGGACGGCTCCGGAGGCGCGGCGGCATGAACGCAGAAAAGCGCATTCGGGTGGCGGCGCTCATCTCCGGGCGGGGCTCCAACATGGCGGCGCTGATGGAGGCGGCGCAGAAGCCCGGTTGCCCGTACGAAATCGTCGCCGTCGTCTCCAACCGGCCGGAGGCGAAGGGGCTGGAAACGGCTTCCGCGGCCGGCATCGCCACGGCGGTGGTGGACCACAAGGCATTCGACTCACGCGAGGCGTTCGAGGAGGTGCTGCATGAGACGCTGCTCGCATTCGGGGCGGAGCTGGTGGCCTGCGCCGGCTTCATGCGCATCATGACGGCCGGGTTCGTGCAGCGCTGGGAAGGGCGCATGCTGAACATCCACCCGTCGCTGCTGCCGTCGTTCAAGGGGCTGCACACGCACCGGCGGGCGCTGGAGGCGGGCGTGCGGGTGCACGGGGCGACGGTGCATTTCGTCACCGCCGATCTGGACGGCGGGCCGATCATCATCCAGGGGGTGGTACCGGTGCTGCCCGATGATGACGAGGAGACACTGGCGGCACGAGTGCTGGAAGTGGAACACCGGATCTATCCGGCGGCGCTGTGGCAGGTGGCGGCGGGAAAGTGCCGGCTGGAAGGCGAGCGGGTTGTGATGGAAGGGTGGCCGGTGGATAAAACGGCGCGGCTCATTTCGCCGACGCCGGATTTGCCTGAATCGGAATGACGGGAGCAATGGAAAAGACGGGGCCGGCCCGCCGGATTGTCTTGCGCTGAGGCGCTGACCGCCCACCGCAGGATTTGGTTTGCGCTGAAGCGCGCGGCACCGGCCCTCGCCCCCACCCGACCACCCAAATTGTCGAACCGTGTGGTCGGGAGGGGGCGAGGGCCTCCCTTTCCATTCCCCAGTATCTCCAGCGCCCCGGCCAACCACCCGATGGTGCAGGCAAGTGGTTGGATGGGGGCGCGGGGCTTGTCTTTTGCGCTGAGGCGCTGACCGCCCACCGCCCCGCGCCCCCACCCAACCACCCGATAGTGTACGCAAGTGGTTGGATGGGGGCGCGGGGCTTGTCTTTTGCGCTGAGGCGCTGACCGCCCACCGCCCCGCGCCCCCACCCCAAACACCCGATAGTGTACGCAAGTGGTTGGATGGGGGCGCGGGGCGGCGGAATACGATGCCGCACCCGCTCAGTAGGCGTTCTGCTTGTTCTCCGGGGAAAGCAGCGCAAAGGGCGTCTTCAGCAGGATGTAGATATCGAACCAGATCGACCAGTTGTTGATGTATTCGAGGTCGTATTTCACCCGCATGCGGATCTTCTCTTCCGTATCCGTCTCACCACGCCAGCCGTTGACCTGGGCCCAGCCGGTGATGCCGGGCTTGACCTTGTGGCGGGCGAAATAGCCGTCCACCACCTGCTCGTAGAGCTTCTCGCCGGCCTTGGCCTGGGTGGCGTGCGGACGCGGCCCCACCAGTGAAAGCTCGCCCTTGAGCACGTTGATGAGCTGCGGCAGCTCGTCCAGCGAGGTCTTGCGGATGAAGCGCCCCACTTTCGTCACCCGCGGATCGTCCTTCGTCACCAGCTTCGAGGCGGTGGCGTCGCACTTGTCCACATACATGGAGCGGAACTTCCACACCTCGATGAGCTCGTTGTTGAAGCCGTAGCGCTTCTGACGGAAGAACACCGGGCCGGGGCTCTCCAGCCTGATGGCCAGCGCCACGGCGGCCATGACCGGCGCGAACAGCACCAGCAGCAGGGCTGCCACCACACGGTCGAACACCGCCTTGACGAACGCGCCCCACGGCGAGAGCGGGCGGTCGAACACTGCCAGCAGCGGCAGGTTGCCCAGGTAATCATAGGCGCGCGGGGAGAGCTTGAGCTGCGATTCCTGACCGGAGATGCGGATGTCCACGGGCAGCTCCCACAGGCGCTCCAGCATCTGCAACAGACGCTTTTCCGCCGAGAGCGGAATGGCCACGATGACCAGATCCACCCGGTTGTGGCGGGCGTATTCAGCGAGATCGGCGATGCGCCCCAGCTTGCGATAGCGGCGCACGTGTTCCGGCGAGCGCTTGTCCTCGCGGTCGTCGAACAACCCGAGTATCTTCACGTCCAGATCCGGCGACCCTTCCAGCGTGTCGATGGTACGCTGCGCCGCCTCGCCACCGCCGACGATGGCGATGTGACGGCAGAAAGCGCCGCGGGCGGCCAACGGCCGCGCCCAGGCCCAGGTGAGAACACGGCTCATGACGAACCAGCCACCGGCCATGACGCCGAAGGCGCGCAGCCAGTCCAGCAGCGGCAGATCCAGCATGTAGCGGCCAATGAGGCCGGTGGTGAGTCCGGCAATGGCGAGCACGCCCAGACCGGTGACGATGCGCAGGCCGGGCGCGATAAGCGAACGCAGCCGATAATGGCCGCTCTCGCGCAGCAGCCAGAGCGCCAGAAATACCGTGAGCATGGACAGAAGGCCGCTCACCTCTGCGGCGAGGGCATCCTGCCGAGGCGCCAGCAACACAAGGCCGATGAGCGCGGTGGCGCCGAACGCGACGAAATCCATGAGCTTGAGGACACGCTCCACCACTTCAGGCGAGATCCACGAGGTGGATGCTTCCCTGTCTCCGGCCTCCCTGCCGCAGGCGCCGCAGGAATCGGCGCAGCGCGATCCCGCAAATCCCTGCAGGACACTGGCAAGTTTCTGCAGATAAACGGTCATTTTCCCAGCCCCTTGTTCAACGCCTCCACCAGCCACGCTCGCGGGCGCGGACAGGCGCATTTGCCTCAAATTTTGCCAAACGGAGCTGAAAGCGGCGTGAAATCAATCGATTCATTTTTATCGATTCGCACGGGGTTGACGCCGGGCGGCGGGAACCGTATATGCATGGCGCGCGGCGGATGTGCCGCGCGATTTCCTTCGTGGGCGATTAGCTCAGCTGGTAGAGCACTGTGTTCACATCGCAGGGGTCGCTGGTTCGAGTCCAGCATCGCCCACCATTTCTCCCTTCACGACTCCACAATCCCCACCCCGCCGCCGGTGTGCTATAGCCCTGTTCCGGAGTTTCCTTCATCGCAACCGGGGCGGTTTTCTTGCGCAGGGTTCTCTCTGACATGGCGGCGGCGACGGCGCTGCTCACCATCCTGCCGACACCGGCGCGCTGGCAGGCGGCGGCGGCGTGGCCGCGGGCGCTCAGGGCGCTGCCGGTGATCGGCCTGGGTATCGGGCTGGCGAGCGGGGCGGCGGCATGGCTGGCGGCGGCGGCGGGTATTCCCGCCCCGGCGGCGGCGCTGCTGGGGCTGCTGGCCGGCGTCATCCTCACCGGCGGCCTGCACGAAGACGGACTGGCGGACGTGGCAGACGCGCTGGGCGGGCGCAACCGCGAACAGCGGCTGGAGATCCTGCGCGACGTGCATGCCGGCGCCTTCGCCATTCTGGCGCTCCTCTTCGCCGTCGGCCTGCAGGCGTCAGCATTGACGGCCCTGCTGGAACGGGGCGCGCCGGCTGCCGGGGCCGCGCTCCTGGGTGCGCATGTCCTTTCGCGGGGGAGCATGGTGGCGCTGGCGCACCGGTTGCCGCCGGCGCGCGAGGACGGCATGGGGCATGGTGTGGCGCGGCCGGGCATCGGCATCGTCGGACAGGCGGGCATGGTCATGCTCATCGCGTCGTTGGCGGCGCTGGCGCCGGCGTTCGGGTTCGCCTGCGCGTTCGCGACCGTTTTCATCACCATCGCGATGGCCCTCGGTGGCATGGAGTGGCTGGCCCGGAAATATTTCGGCGGCCAGACGGGAGACGTGCTGGGGGCGACGGAGGTCATCGCCCGCACCATCACCCTGCTGACGCTGGCGAGCGTTGATTCAATTTGAGACACTGATTCAATGGAGCATATACTTTTTTCATTGAATCAGGAGATTGCATCTCTTCATTCATCTTTTCATTGCACCTTGCATCGTAACGTGGCGAAGGGCCCCTTCAAGCAAGCGAATTCGGGAGTCGCAGCGATGAAGAAAGGCACGATCGCCGCCGCCATGCTGGGTGTAGTTTTCGCCACCGCCGCGATGGCGTCTTCGGCACTGGCGGCGTGGACGGAGCTCAAGGCCGGCGCGAACGGCCATTTCGTTGCCGATGCCTACATCAACGACACGCAGGTGAAGGCGCTCATCGACACCGGCGCCTCGGTGGTGGCCATTCCCTACGCGGAAGCGGAACGCATGGGCCTGCGCCCGGCATTTCTGGACTTCGACCACACTGTTTCCACCGCCAACGGCCGGGTGAAGGCGGCCGTGGTGACCCTGCGCGAGGTGGAAATAGACGGCGTGATGGCGCGGGACGTAAAGGCCATGGTGCTGCCGGAGGGAGCGCTGAGCCATGTGCTCATCGGCATGAGTTTTCTTTCCAGATTGCAGCGTTATGAGGTAAACGGGGATACGTTGCGTCTCGTTGACTGATTCCGCAAGGCCGGGGGAGAGCGCATCCGATGAACAGGGAAGACTGGCTGACGCCGCGCGTGGCGCTGGCGCCGAACACGCCCGATTACGAAATCCTGCCACTGGTGAAGCCCACGGGCTTTCGCGAATACGACGCGCGCTGGCTGTTCTTCGGCCAGGACAAGCAGACGGGCGCGGCGGTCAGCGAGATCAACCTGCCCGGCGTGCGGCTGCTGGGGCTGGGACTGGGCACCCTGCTGCAAGAGCTGGGCGTGAAGCCCGAGGTGGTGGTGGGGCACGACTACCGCTCCTATTCCGGCCAGATAAAACAGGCGCTCACATCCGGGCTGCTGGCAGCGGGCTGCACGGTGCACGACATCGGGCTGGCGCTGTCGCCAACAGCCTATTTCGCGCAATTCGAGCTGGGCGTGCCGGGCGTGGCGATGGTCACGGCCTCGCACAACGACAATGGCTGGACGGGCGTGAAGATGGGGGCCAATCCGCCGCTCACCTTCGGGCCGGAGGAGATGGGGCGGCTGCGCGACATCGTGCTCTCCGGCAAGGTTCAGGCGCGCGGCGGCGGACGGCTGGTGTTCCACCCGGAGATGCGGCGGCGCTACATCGACGATCTCATCGCGCGCGGTGGCAAGCTAAAGCGCAAGCTCAGGGTGGTGTGCGCCTGCGGCAACGGCACGGCGGGGCTGTTCGCACCGGAGGTGCTGCGGGCCATGGGAGCGGAGGTGATCGAGCTGCACTGCACGCCCGACTACACCTTTCCGCACTACAACCCGAACCCGGAAGCGCTGGAGATGCTGCACGACATGGCGCACGCGGTGAAGGAGCATGGGGCGGACCTGGCGCTGGGCTTCGACGGCGACGGCGACCGCTGTGGCGTGGTGGACAATGAGGGCAACGAGATCTTCGCCGACAAGATCGGCGTGCTCATCGCGCGGGATCTGGCGCGCAAGCACCCGGGGGCGATGTTCGTGGCGGACGTGAAGTCCACCGGCCTGTTCATGACCGACCCGGTGCTCAAGGAACTGGGCGCGAAGACGGATTACTACAAGACCGGGCATTCCTACATCAAGCGGCGCACCACGGAGCTGGGGGCGCTGGCGGGGTTCGAGAAGTCCGGGCACTTCTTCTTCCGGCCGCCGGTGGGGCTGGGATA
>JALUAB010000029.1 GCA_027051195.1 Hyphomicrobiales bacterium | reverse complement strand
CCCGGCTCGCGCACCACCTTGTTGATTTTGCCGAAGCGGATGACCAGCACCTGCTCGCGCTCGTCCACCGTGAACACGGCCGAGAGTCCCACCAGCAGCAGGATGGCCAGCAGAACGAGGCCTGCGACACCTTTCGTGTTCATCGCGCCGCCCCTCCCTTCATGCCATTCGCGCCACTCTTCAGCCGGTCAAGCGGCAGGTAGGGCAGAATACCCGTGTTCTTCGTGTCCAGCACGACCTTGTTGGAACGGCTCAAGACCTTCTCCATGGTTTCCAGATACAGGCGCTTGCGCGTCACGTCCGGCGCCTTGAGGTATTGCGCCAGCACCTGTTCGAAGCGCGCCGCCTCACCCTTGGCCTCGGCCACCACCTTGGCCTTGTAGGCCTTGGCCTGCTCTACGATTTGCGCGGCACGCCCCTTGGCCTCGCCCAGCACGCGGTTGCGGTAGCGCTCAGCCTCGCGGATGAACTTGTTGAGGTTCTGTTCGGCGCGCTGCACTTCCTCGAAGGCGTCGATGACCTGCGCCGGCGGGTCGGCCTTCTCCAGCTGCACGGAGGTGATCTGAATGCCCGCCCTGTAGCGGTCCAGCGTCTCCTGCGTCAGCTTCTTCACCTCGTCCTGCACCTTCAGCCGGCCGCGGGTGCGGATCTCCTCCGCCGGCGTGCGCCCCACCACCTCGCGCATGGCGCTTTCCGCCACCAGCCGCGCCAGCAGCTCCGGCGTGTGCACGTCGAACAGATAATCCTCCGGATCGCGAATACGCCACAGCACCGTGAACTTGATGTCCACGATGTTCTGGTCGCCCGCCAGCATCAGGCTCTCCTCGTCGGAACCACCGAAGCTCAGCTTGTGCTCGCGCCCCACCTTGGGCTTTTCCACCGTCTCCACGGGCCAGAAGGCGAAGTGCAGGCCCGGCCCCGTGGTGCGCACATACTTGCCGAATCGCAGCACCACGCCGGCCTCGTCCGGCTGCACGCGGTAGAAGCTGTTCATGCCCCAGACGAGGACGATGGCCGCCAGAACGATGAGCCAGATGAACTTGTTTCCGCCACCACTGGGCAGCACGTCCCTGAGCTTGTCCTGCCCCTTGCGCAACAGTTCCTCAAGGTCGGGTTGCTGGCCCGAGGGGCGCTGTTTTCTCGGCCCCTGGCCCCAGGGGCCCTGCCCCCATGGCCCGCCGGATCCGGACTGGTTGTTCCATGACATGATTGTCGTTTGCCTCGCTAGCCTTTTCGGGGCACCATGCCGCTTCCACGGATGGCAGGATGGTTCGCGTTCACTCGTTCGCGCCAATGTATAGGACAGGCCCATGCGCAAAGTCCATGAACAAGTTCGTCATGATTCCAGATCGCAGCTGCCACGATCCCTGCTGGCGGCGCTGCTGTGCGTGATGGCGGCGGGCGCCGCGCTGGCCGCCGCCCTGACGCCCTTCGGCCCCTGGCGGGCGCAACTGCTGCGGGACCACCCGCTCGCCGGGCGCATCTTCGACGCCGCCGCCGGCGCGGAAATCACCCGCCCCACGCTGGAGGAACGGCTGCGGCGGGCGAAGATCGCCATTCTGGGCGAGGTGCATGACAACCCCGACCACCACCGCATCCAGGCGCGACTGCTCGCCGCTTTTGCCAATGGGCGCGAAAGACCTCCGGCGGTGGTGTTCGAAATGATTCCCACCGACATGCAGAAACGGCTGGACATGATCCTGAAACTGCCGGAGGTGAGCGCCGACATGGTGTTCGACGCCGTGCGCTGGGACGATTCGGGCTGGCCCTCCCGCGATCTCTACCGGCCGCTGATGGAAGAGGTCGTTCGCCTGCGCGCCCCCGTCATCGCCGCCGGCCTGCGGCGCGAGCGCATCCGCCCCGTCTCCCGCGACGGACTGGACGCCGCCCTGACGAAGGAGGAACAGGCGGCCATGCAGCTCGCCCCCTTGCCGCCGGCGCTGATGAACGCGCTCACCCGCGAGATCGTGAAAAGCCACTGCGACATGATCCCCGAGGAGGTGGCTCGCCGCATGACTGCCGTGCAGCGCCTGCGCGACGCGCTGCTGGCGAAGGGCGTGCGTGACGGCTACCGGCGGCAGGGCGGCGCCGTGCTTATCACCGGCGACGGGCACGCCCGCAAGGACCGGGCCGTGCCGTTTTACCTGAAGCGGCATGGGGACGTGCCCGCGCCCCTGGTCGTCTGGCAGGCGGAAGCGCGCAAGGAGGCGAAAACGCTGGCCGACGTGATGCCGAAGGATGCGCCCCCCGCCGAAGTGGCCGATGTCGTCATCGTCACGCCGCGGGCGAAGCGCAAGGATCCGTGCGAGCAGTTCGCCCGCTTCATGAAAGAGAAGAAACGGGGGAAATAGACCACGCAAGGCGTTTCATCTGGCAGAATTGGCCGCACTGGCGGTTGCGCCCGTTGCGTGCCCGGGGCTTCATGCGCGCGGGTGGCGATAACAGAAAGGGCGTGTTTCATGAGCGATTTCACCAACCCCCACGTGGTCATGCCGGCGGAGGACGCCGCGGAGGAGCAGGACGTGCGCACGCTGCTCTGCCTGCCGCTGGTGGGCGACTGCCGCCGCGTGGTTTCCATGCTGGTGGATGCCGCAGGCGAGCACGAGGCTATCGCCCGGCAGCATCAGGCGCGTTTCATGGAGCTTTCGCAGGCCGAGCGCCAGGCACTGGACGACATCAACGAACGCCTGCCGGAAAACGCCCGCATCATGCCCTTTTCCCTGCTGCCGCCGGCGGTGTGGGAGACGGATCTCCAGCCGCGCCTGATGTCCTGGGGGCTGGTGCAGGTGCATCCCTATCTGAACATGTATCTGCCGCAAACGGAAGCCGGATACGCCATGCTGCACCTGCCGCCCGTTCCGCAGACCTATCCGGACAGCTACCACGAAGGCGCGCTGCGCGAAGTGCGCGCCATCTGCGCCCGTTACGAGGAGGCCCGCGGCCCCGCGCCCGATGCCGTGCAGGCTTCCGAATCTGATCTTGAGGACTGGCTGGAGGAGGAGGAGGCCCACCGGCTGGACGCGGTGGAGGAAATCCTCATGCTGGCCGAATTCCTGGCCCGCCGCCTGCTGGGCAACGAGACGGTGGAGCGCCACGAGGGGCTGTTCGGATCCGTGATGAAACGGGCCATGGGCTTTCCGCCCGGCCTGCTCATGGAGCGCGTCTGACCGCCCGCCATTCCGCCGACTTTCCGCACCTCGCCCGCCCGCGCGGCAATCTCGCGCTTGCCAGCCGCGTATCCTTGTGTATGACATGCGGGGAAACGAACGGCGCCGCGCTGCGGCAAACCATCTGGAGGGGACAAGCCCGATGCGTGTCTATTACGAAAGCGATGCGGACGTTAACCTGATCAAGGACAAGAAGGTGGCCATCGTCGGCTTCGGCTCGCAGGGCCATGCGCATGCCATGAACCTGCACGATTCCGGCGTGAAGAAGGTGGCCGTCGCCCTGCGCCCCGGCTCGCCCAGCGCGAAGAAGGCGAACGCCGCCGGCCTGAAGGTCATGAGCGTGCCGGACGCCGCCGCCTGGGCGGACGTCATCATGTTCGCCATTCCCGACGAATTGCAGGCGCAGGTGTGGAAGGAGCAGGTGGCGCCGCATGTGCGAGACGGTGCGGCGGTGGCCTTCGCGCACGGGCTGAACATCCATTTCAACCTCATCGAGCCGAAGGAGACGCTGGACGTCATCATGATCGCGCCGAAGGGCCCCGGCCACACCGTGCGCGGTGAATATCTGAAGGGAGGCGGCGTGCCCTGCCTCATTGCCGTGCAGCAGGACGCCACCGGACAGGCCAAGGACATCGCGCTGTCCTATGCCGCGGCCATCGGCGGCGGCCGTTCCGGCATCATCGAAACCACATTCCGCGAGGAATGCGAAACCGACCTGTTTGGTGAGCAGGCGGTGCTCTGCGGCGGCCTGGTGGAGCTGATCCGCAACGGCTTCGAGACACTGGTGGAGGCCGGCTACGCGCCGGAAATGGCCTATTTCGAGTGCCTGCACGAGGTGAAGCTGATCGTTGATCTCATCTACGAGGGCGGCATCGCCAACATGAACTACTCCATCTCCAACACGGCGGAATACGGAGAATACGTCTCCGGCCCGCGGGTGCTGCCGAAGGAGGAAACGAAGCGCCGCATGAAGGAGGTCTTGCACGACATCCAGACCGGCAAGTTCGTGAGCGACTGGATGCGCGAGTGCCAGGCCGGCCAGCCGGGCTTCAAGGCCATGCGCCGGCTAAACGACGAGCACCCCATTGAGGAGGTGGGCGAGAAGCTGCGTGCCATGATGCCCTGGATCACCGCCAACAAGCTGGTGGACAAGGAAAAGAACTGAGCTGCATTCGGACACCCGTCACCGGCGGCGACGTAACCACGATCTGTTCAGGGGCCGTCCTTCAGGGACGGCCTTTTTCATTTGTATCGGAAGTGATTTCATGCTCCGCTGGCGCTGAAGAGCCTTGCCCCATGAACGAACGCGCCACCGCGGGTGCGTCCGTGAACGGCGGGGCGGCAACGAGGGGGCATGACCATGATGCGGCTGTTTGTCCGGGAGGCCGGCCGGTCCTGGGCGGGACTGTGGCTGTTAGCGCGGGGGCGCGATGCGGAGGCAATGGCACAATTCACCGCCGGCAATCCGGCGCTCGCGCGCTCCTTCATCGCCGGACTGATTTCGCTCGTCGGTTCCGGCCTGCTGATGACGCTTGCCGATCCGGAAAACGCCTCCGGCATGGCGGATCCGTTCCCGGTTTACGTGCGCAACGGCCTGCTGGCCTGGACCATATGGCTGGGCGCTGCCTGGCTGCTGGCCCGCCTGCTGGGCGCCGGCGCGCGCTACGGCCGCTACGTGCTGACGCTGAACTGGACGAGCGCCTGGCTGGCCCTGCTCACCGACCCGCCGGCGGCGCTGATGCTGCGGCTGAACGAAGTAGCCGGCGGCATCGTCCTGTTTGCGCTGCTGGCCTTCATCCTGATCGTGATGGTGCGCCAGGCCCGCGCCAGTCTGGAAACCTCCACCGGCAAGAGCATCCTGTTCAATCTCGCCGCCCTCGCCGTCATCATCGCCGCTCTCGCCATCATCGATCCCTCGATCTTCGCCGAATGAGCGAGCGGCCGCCATCCTTGCCCGGATACACGAAAAAGCGGGGACGGACGCCTGGTCCATCCCCGCGCATTCGGTGGGGGCTTCTGTTGACAGGTGCCCCCGGAACCCCGCCCGGGCGGGCTCATGCGCCCGGGACTTGTTCGGTCGGTGCCGACGCTGCATTACGCAGCGGCAGCCACCGGAGCATAGTTGTCGTTGGCAACTATTGCATTTGGCCCGTTACGGCGGTGCCATACCGAGCGAAAGGCTGATCTTTCACCACCCCGTCGAAACTGTTTCGCCCCCATCAGATGCGCCGCCTCTTGCGGTGCGCCCACATGCGGCGCATGTGGTGGAGGCGCCGGGTACCGCCCCCGGGTCCGGGGTGGACTACTCGAACAGCCATTTATCGCCATAGCCTGATCGCTCAGGCCCTTCTAATATAGCGCATCCGCCACCGATTTGAAGAGGCGCGCAAGGGGGCAAGACGGATTCATGAGCGGCAAGACACGCGCAGAAAGCGGAAAGGACACGTCGGAAACGGGCCTCGCGGCCCTGAAGCGCGAGGTGCGGCTGCTGTATGAGGGACGCTCGAAGCGGGCGAAGCGCTTCCGCTTCGCGCTGCTCGCCTTCGATGCCGTCACCATCACCTATTTCCTCGTGGTGTCCTTCATCCACACCGCGCCATGGCTGCGCGTGGCAGATATCGTCTTCGCCGTGCTCATCGCGCTGGATTTCGCCGCCCGCCTGTGGATAGAGGATAATCGTCGCAGATTTTTCACCCAGCTCGCCACCTGGGCGGACATCATCGTCATCGTCTCGCTCATCGGCACCTTCATCGTGGAGAACCTGGCGTATTTGCGCGTGTTGCGGGCGCTCCGGCTCATGCGCAGCTATCACATGCTCAGCGCCCTGCGTGGCGAGTCGGCCTTTTTCCGGCGCAACGAGCACGTCATCATCGCCAGCGTGAACCTGCTGGTCTATGTCTTCGTCGTCTCGGCCCTGGTCTATACCTTCCAGTCGCCGGTGAACCCGGCCATCAACAACTACATCGACGCGCTCTATTTCACCGTCACCACGCTCACCACCACCGGCTTCGGCGACATCGTGCTGGTGGGCACGCACGGGCGGTTGCTGGC
>JALUAB010000028.1 GCA_027051195.1 Hyphomicrobiales bacterium | reverse complement strand
CGCGGGTGGTCATCGGCAAGGACACGCGCCTTTCCGGCTACATGATCGAACAGGCGCTCACCGCCGGGCTGCTTTCCGCCGGGCTGGACGTGTTCCTGCTGGGCCCGGTGCCCACCCCGGGCGTGGCCATGCTCACGCGCTCGCTGCGCGCCGACCTCGGCGTGATGATTTCCGCCTCGCACAATCCGTATCATGACAACGGCATCAAATTCTTCGGCCCGGAGGGGCAGAAACTCACCGACGAACAGGAAGAGCGCATCACCATCCTGATGGACGGGGATCCGGCGCGTTATGCCGCGCCGTCGGACAAACTGGGCCGGGCCACGCGCATCGAGGACGCCCGCGCCCGCTACGTGGAGTTTGTCAAGCGCACGCTGCCGCGGCATTTCCGGCTGGACGGCCTGCGCGTGGTGGTGGACTGCGCCAACGGCGCCGCCTACAAGATCGCCCCCACGGCGCTGTGGGAGCTGGGGGCGGAGGTCATTTCCGTCGGCATAGAGCCCAATGGATTCAATATCAACGATGGCTGCGGTTCCACCGCGCCGGATCTGCTGCGGGCGAAGGTGTGCGAATATCGGGCCGACCTCGGCATCGCGCTGGATGGTGACGCCGATCGGGTGATCATCGTGGACGAGCGCGGCGAGATCGTCGATGGCGACCAGATCCTGGCGCTGCTGGCCACGCGGCTGCAAGGGCTGGGCGAGTTGCAGGGCGGTGGCATCGTGGCCACGGTGATGTCCAACATGGGGCTGGAGCGGTATCTGGCGGGCCTGGGGCTGAAGCTGCACCGCACCCCGGTGGGCGACCGTTACGTGTTCCAGAAGATGCTGGAGACGGGCTGCAATCTGGGCGGCGAACAGTCCGGCCATATCATCCTGAGCGATTACAACTCCACCGGCGACGGGCTGGTGGCGGCGTTGCAGGTGCTGGCGGCGGTGCGCGAGGAGGGGCGCCCGGCGTCCGAGGTGTGCCACCGCTTCCAGCCGGTGCCGCAAGTGCTGAAGAACGTGCGCTACCGTGGAGCCTCGCCGCTGGAGGAAACAGCGGTGCAAAAGGCCATCCGGGCGGCGGAGAAGGAGCTGGGCGATGCGGGACGGCTGCTCATCCGCGCCTCGGGCACCGAGCCGGTGATCCGGGTGATGGTGGAAGGCGACGATGCGGCGCGGATCGAGTCCATCGCGGCGGAGCTGGCGGACGTGCTGCAACGCCAGGCGGCCTGACACGCAGTCGCGTGACACACAGTCGTGTGTTACGCGGTAGCGTGTTACGCGGTCCCGTGTTTCATGACTTTTGCCGGGACGCTTTTGCCAAGGCGGACGTGCCCGGACGGTGCGGTGGCCCTCAGCATTTGGACGGCGGCGTTGGCGTGGCCGGAGCGCAGGGGGCGGGCGCTTCCGCCTGCTTCACCATGCGCACGGTATCGGCCGTGACATCGGCGATGCGCAGCATGTTGGTGGCGCCCGGGGTGCCCAACGGCACGCCACAGGTAATGAGAACCCGCTCGCCGATCATGGAAAAACCCTCACGATAGGCGATGCGGCAGGCCTTGTCCGCCATGTCGTCCAGGTCCTCCGGGTCGTCGGTGAGCACGCAATGCAGGCCCCAGACGATGGCCAGCCGCCGCACCGTCTCGATGCGCGGGGAAAGCGCGATGATGGGTGCCTCCGGGCGTTCGCGCGCGATGCGCAGGCCGGTGGCGCCGGAGGAGGTGTAGCTGACGATGCAGGCCACCTTCAACGTCTCGGCGATGGAGCGGGCGGCGGAGGAGATGGCGTCCGCCGTGGTCGGCTCGGGCCGTGTTTCCAGCTGGCTGCGGATGATGTCGCGGTAGTTCGGGTCGCTCTCCACGTTCTGGGCGATGCGGTCCATGGTCATGACCGCCTCCACCGGCCATTTGCCGGCGGCGGATTCGGCGGAGAGCATGATGGCGTCGGCGCCCTCGAACACGGCCGTGGCCACGTCGGAAACCTCCGCGCGGGTGGGCGAGGGGTTCTCGATCATCGATTCCAGCATCTGCGTGGCAACCACCACCGGCTTGCCGGCGCGCCGCGCCGCGCGGGTGATGCGCTTCTGCCAGCCGGGCACGGATTCCAGCGGCAGTTCCACGCCGAGGTCGCCGCGGGCCACCATCAGGGCGTCGGAAAGGTCAATGATCTCGCGCAGGCAGCGCAGGGCGGCGGGTTTCTCTATCTTGGCCAGCACGCCGGCACGGCCACGCACGCGTTTTCTGGCGGTGGCCACGTCATCGGGGCGCTGCACGAAGGACAGGGCGATCCAGTCCACCCCCAGGGCGCAGGCGTAGTCGAGGTTTTCGCGGTCCTTCTCCGTCATGGCGGAGAGCGGCACCACGGTATCGGGCAGGTTCACGCCCTTGCGCGAGGACAGCGGGCCGCCGTGAATGACGCGGGTGACGATGCGTCCGCCCTCCACCTCCAGCACGGAGAGGCGTATGAGCCCGTCGTTGAGCAGCATCTGGTCGCCGGGGCGCACGGCCTGGAAAATCTCCGGGTGGGGCAGGTGCACGCGCTCGGCGTTGCCGGGAGCGGGGTCGTCATCCAGCACGAAGGTGTCGCCCGGTTCGAGAATGGCCGGCGGATCGGCGATCTCGCCGATGCGCAGCTTGGGGCCCTGCAGATCCACCAGAATGCCGATGGGCCGGCCGTGGCGTCGTTCCACGGCGCGAATCATGTCGTGGTAGGCCTTCAGCTGCTCGTGCGATGAATGGCTCATGTTGATGCGGAAGACATCCGCACCGGCCAGAAAAAGGGCCTCGATCTTCTCTTCCGTGTCGGAAGCCGGCCCCAGTGTGGCGATGATCTTGACCTTGCGTTCACGTCTCACGGCTGTTTTCCATCCCCTCTTGCCGGCCTGCCGTTTCCCGAACTCCCCGCCCGGCATGCCGAAAAGTCATCGTTATCCGGTTCTATCTCTTCTTGCCGCCCTTTCTGTGCTGGGCGCTGTCGTCACTGAGCATGATGGTGAAATCCAGCTTCTCCTCGGTATCCACCTCGTAGAACCCCTGCGTGCGGTAGCCGCGGGCCTCGCAGTTCTTGCGGCCGCGGATGGTGAAGATGCGGTCCTGGATGCACATCTTGGCCGGGCCGCCCCAGGTGCCGCCCCGGTCGTAGTCGATGGCGAAAATATAGTAGTAGCGGGCGATGAGGTCGCCCTGCAGCAACGTCTTGCACTGCTTCGGTGGAATGTTCCACCAGCCTTCGGAGGCCCAGCCCTTGTCGTCCTTGTAGCCCAGCGCAACGCCGACGGTGCTGGAGGTGCGGTTGCACAGCTTGAGATCGGCCAGCGCCGGCCGGATGGCCACAAAGGCGCCCAGCGCCAGCGCGGCCACGGCCAGGGAAAGTCGATTCAGGTGGTGGAAAGCCTTCATGCCCCTGTGTTCTCCGGTTCGTTGCGAGACTCCGTCTTCCGGAAGCCTGCGCCACCCCGATTTCCCGGCCGGCCGCGCCTGCGGCGTGAGGTGTTTCTAACGCCGCGGCGCAACTTCTGGCAAGGGGTCAAAGCGCGCAGGTTTCCGCCTCTTGCATTGCGTCAGGCACGGGGCCATTTTGTGGCCGGCAAGCCCTTTCCGGCAAACCGTGAACGGCATGGCGCGGAGGCAACATGCACCATCCGGCACCGCATCCGCCCGCGCGGGACGACGCGCCCTTCATCGTGAAGGAAGGCCGGCCCGAATCCGGCCTTCTGGTGGTGTGCGACCATGCCAGCAATATCATCCCGCCGGAACTTGAGCGGTTGGGGCTGCCTGAAAGCGAGTTGCAACGCCACATCGCGTATGACATCGGCGCGGCGGGCGTGGCTCTGGCGTTGCGCGAGATCACCGGCGCACCGCTGGTGATGAGCAATTTCTCGCGGTTGCTCATCGACCCGAACCGGGGGCTGGACGACCCGACGCTGATCATGCGCATCGCCGACGGCGCGGTGATTCCGGGAAACGCCGATGTGGACGCGGCGGAGCGGGCAAGGCGCATCGCGCGCTTCTGGCAGCCCTATGACGATGCCATCGCCGGGGCCATCGAAGCCCTGCGGCGGCGGACGGGGCGGTGGCCGGCGCTGATTTCCATCCATACCTTCACGCCGGTCTGGCGCGGTGTGCCGCGGCCGTGGCACGGTGGCATCCTCTACGATCCGCAGGCCCCCGGCATGGCGGACTTTCCGCTGGCGGTGCTGGATGCGTTGCGGCGGCAGAATCCGGAACTGGTGCTTGGCGCGAACGAGCCCTACAGCGGCGGGCTGCCGGGCGACACCATGGATCGCCACGGCGTCAGGAAGGGTATTGCGCACGCGCTGGTGGAGATCCGGCAGGACCTGGTGGCCGAAGAGGCGGGGCAGCGGGCATGGGCGCAGCGCATCGCCGGGGCGCTGGCGGCGGTGCTTGACGGAGGCGTTGCGGCGGGGTCAAATCCGCGCTTCGCGGCCGGAGAGGCCGATACCTGATTCGCGGCATCAATTGCGGGAGATGCAGACCATGCAGGGGGATTCGACGGCGGCGCGCGAGCAATTGCGCCAGTTGGTGGAGCGCATCGAGCGGCTGGAAGAGGAAAAGCAGGCCATCGCGGCGGACATCCGCGAGGTCTATGCCGAGGCCAAGGCGCTGGGCTTCGACACCAAGGTGATGCGCAAGGTCATCGCCATGCGCAAGAAGGATCCGCAGGAACGGGAAGAGGAAGAGGCCATGCTGGCGCTGTATCTGCAGGCGCTGGGCATGCTGCCGGATGTGGAGCAGGGCTGAGCGGCAGGATGGCACGGGTGCCCGTTCAGGAGCGGCCGGCGAGCAGCGCGCGCCAGCGGGGCAGCAGGGCCTGCGCGCTCCATCGACGGGCCAGTGCCTGCCGCGGGGCGGGGTCGCCCGGGTCCGCCAGTCGGCGGCGGAGTGCCGCGGCCAGCGCCTCGGCATCGGTTACCGCCACCAATTCTCCCGCACAGGGCGAATCGGCCAGCGCCGCTCGCAGGCCGGCGACGTCCGCGCCCACCACCGGCAGGCCGGCGGCCAGGGCCCGTACGGCAGGGCCCGGCAGCGGGGCGATGCGCGCCGGCCAGCACAGCACACGGGCCCTTTCCAGCCAGCGTGGCCAGAGGGCGGCCGAATCGAGCCAGATGATGCGCTCGTTCAGCGCCAGCGAATCCAGCATGTGGCGGATGGGCCGCAGCTGCGGGCCCTCGGCCGGCAGGGCCAGCGACACGGCGGAATCCCGCAGCCGATGAAGGGCCTTCAGCAGCAGGCCCGGCTGTGACGCGCGTGTCAGCGGCCCGGGGAACAGGATGACCGGATCACGGCGGCGCAGATCCGCCGCCAGCACCTTCGGCGGGGGTTCGGGGAAATTCACCGGCGGTGGCAGGAGGGCGATGCTTTCCGGCGGCAGGCCGGCAGCGCGGGCGAGGTGTTCGCGCGCGGCCGGGGTGGCGGCGATGAGCCGGGCGCGCCGATGCAGATGTGGCAGCAGCCGCCAGAAGCGCCGGGCGGCGGCATTGGCGCGCCAGCCGGGCAGGTGCGCCTGCAGCCAGATGCGGCGCAGGCCTGTCACCGGCAGGGCGGCGGAAAGCAGGTGCTCTTCCTCCGCGAAGGAGAGCACGATGTGCGCGTGGTGACGCCTCGCCTGCTTGCGCAGCCACCACAGGCGGGTGGCGAAGCCCGTTTCCGCCGGTGGTTCCGCCAGGTGCGCCGGCAGGCCATCCTCCGCCAGCAGCCGCGCCAGCCGGCGGGTGGCGCGCCGCAAACCCGCTTCGGCGTGGCCCGGCGCGAGCAGGAGGATGGAGCCATCGGCGGCGTTAATCATTACGGTGGTTCCGAATTGTGCCCGTTTGGCGAATGATGTAAGAATTCGTTTACCAATTTCCGGGGGGTTCAGAACAGTTTTCGTGGGGGTCGTTCCGGCAGCAAGCGGGGCCGGGCGCGTGCGTGCGAGGAATGGGGATGGTGAAGATCCTGCTGGCGGAAGACGATCATGACCTGCGGCTGTTCCTGCGCAAGGCGCTGGAAAAGGCCGGACACGAGGTTGTGGATTTCGCCGATGGCGAACAGGCGTGGGAAGTGTTGCGGCAGGAGCCGGTGGACCTGCTGCTCACCGACATCGTTATGCCGGTGATGGATGGCATCGAGCTGGCGCGCAAGGCGGCGGCGCTGTATCCGTCCATGCGCATCATGTTCATCACCGGATTCGCGGCGGTGGCGCTGAACCCGGAAAGCGGCGCGCCGGAGGGTGCCAGCGTGCTTTCCAAACCGTTTCACCTGCGCCAGCTGGTGGACGAGGTGGACAGGCTGATGGC
>JALUAB010000027.1 GCA_027051195.1 Hyphomicrobiales bacterium | reverse complement strand
TGCAGCAGCATGCCGAGGCCATCGACGGTGGTCAGACCGCGTTCTTCCGCCTGCGCCAGCAGCGCCGTCTTCAGCGGCGCATAGACGATGTCCGCCACCACGGCGTGCTCCGGCAGCGGCGAGAGGTCGATGTCGAGCGGGGGCTGGCCGGTCATGCCCAGGCTCGTCGTGTTCACCAGCACGTCGGCTTCCGCCAGCAGCGCGGGCAGACCGGCCAGTGGCGCGGCGGAAAGGGCCGCCTCGCCGATGCCGGAAAGCTCCCGCGCCAGCCGTTCCGCCTTCTCCAGCGTGCGATTGGCGATGGTGATGCGGGCCGCGCCTTCCCGCGCGAAGCCGGCCACCACGGCCCGCGCCGCGCCACCGGCGCCGATGATGACGACGTGCTTTCCCGGCGCGCGCCAGCCTTGCGCCCGCTCCAGGAAATGGGCCATGAATCCATAAACGTCCGTGTTGTCGGCGCAGGGGCGGCCCTGGTCGTCAAGCCACACGGTGTTCACCGCGCCCAGCGCGCGGGCCAGCGGGCTGATGCCTTCCGGATTGGTGCGCTCGATGATGCGGAACGCCGCCTCCTTGTGCGGCACGGTGACGTTGCAGCCCACCAGCCCGTGGGCGGCAAGATTCGGCAGAAACTCCTCCAGCTCTTCCGGGCGCACGGCACACTTGCCGTATTCGCCCGCAATGCCGTGCCGCCGCAGCCAGTGGCCGTGGATCATGGGCGAGCGCGAATGCTCTATGGGCCAGCCGATGACGCAGGCACGGCGGACGCAGGCGGTGTCGTTCATGGCGCAGAATCTCTCCGCTCTTTCATTTGCGCGAATCCCCCTGCCCTTCTATCACTCGCCGCAGTGCGATGGCGAGACGGAGGATGGATCATGGGCGGGCACGAGCACAGGACACCGGAAAAGCTGCTGGAGCACAACCGCGAATGGGCAGCGGAGCGCACCGGGGAGGATCCCGAATATTTCTCGCGGCTGGCCAGCCAGCATGCGCCAACATTTCTGTGGATCGGCTGCTCGGACGCGCGGGTGCCGGCCAACACGCTCGTCGGGCTGGAGCCGGGCGAGGTGTTCGTGCACCGCAACATCGCCAACCAGGTGCTGCCGCGGGACGTGAACGTGCGCGCCGTCATCGACTATGCGGTGGGCACGCTGAAGGTGCGCCACATCTTCGTGGTGGGGCACTATGGCTGCGGCGGCGTGGCGGCGGCGCTTTCGCGGCAGTCGCTGGGGGTGCTGGACGCGTGGCTGGCGGATCTGCGCGAGCTGTGGCTGCATCATGAAGACGAGCTGGCGGCGATGCCCGCGAAGGAGCGCACGAACGCGCTGGCGGAGCTGAACGTGAAGCGGCAGGTGATGAACGTGGGGCGCTTCGCCGCCGTGCAGCAGGCCTGGCACGAGGGGCGGCAGTTGCACATCCACGGCTGGATCTACGACATTCACGACGGCCTGTTGAAGGATCTGGGCGTGAAGCTCACCTCCATCGAGGACGTGCCGGAACCGTGGCGGCTGAAGCTGTGAGGGCCGCGCTTTCCCGTCATGCCGGTGCGGCGCGGCCCCATTCGCGTCCGCGAAGATTTTGATAATTGAGCAAGGCATAAGGTGAAGTGATCCAATCATGCTCTACGTCATTGCCGGGCTTGTCCCGGCAATCCAGAGCCACAAGCGACGGTGCCTGCGGATTTCTGGATGCCCGGGATCCCCGGAACCAGCCCGAGGACAGGCAAGGCCAGGCATGACGAGATGCGCAAAACGGTGATTGTCGAAGGGATGGGAAGCACATGAACGAGCAGGCGGTGCAGGCGGCGGGGGCGCGCAAGCTGGAGCCGGTGCGGCTTGAGGACTACCGGCCGCCGTCGTGGCTGGTGGACACGGTACGGCTTCTGTTCCGACTGGACGAGCAGAACACGGAGGTGGAGGCGACGCTGACACTGCGGCGCAATCCGGATGCGCCGGTGGACGGCCCCGCCCTGCCCCCGGTGGATCTGAACGGGGAACAGCTGGAGCTGATTGCCATCGAGGCAGACGGGCGGCCGTTGCCGGAGGATGCGTGGTGCGTCACGCAAAAGCGGCTGGTTATCCATCGGCCGCCGGCGGAGGCCTTCACGCTGAAGACGCTGGTGCGCATTCACCCGGCGCTGAACAAGGCGCTCTCCGGCCTCTACGTGAGCAACGGCATCTTCTGCACGCAGTGCGAGGCGGAGGGCTTCCGCCGCATCACCTGGTTCCCCGACCGGCCGGACGTGCTGGCGCGCTATACCGTGCGCATCGAGGCGGACGCAGAGCGTTGCCCGGTGCTGCTCTCCAACGGTAACCTCATCGAGCAGGGAAAACTGGAGGGTGGTCGGCACTACGCCATCTGGGAGGATCCGTTCCCGAAACCCAGCTACCTGTTCGCGCTCGTGGCGGGAAAGCTGGAGGCGCTGCATGATACCTTTAACACGACGGAAGGGCGCACGGTGCAGCTGGGCCTGTGGACGGAGCCGGGCAAGAGTGAGCGCGCACGCTGGGCCATGGAGTGCCTGAAGCGGGCCATGCGCTGGGATGAGAAGCGCTTCGGCCTCTCCTGTGACCTCGATGTCTACAACGTGGTGGCCATCGCCGACTTCAACATGGGGGCGATGGAGAACAAGGGGCTGAACATCTTCAACGACAAGTATGTGCTGGCGGACGAGCAGACGGCCACGGACACGGATTTCGAGAACATCGAGGGCATCATCGGGCACGAGTATTTCCACAACTGGACGGGCAACCGCATCACCTGCCGCGACTGGTTCCAGCTGTGCCTGAAGGAGGGGCTGACGGTCTTCCGCGACCAGGAGTTCACGGCGGATGTGCGCTCGCGGCCGGTGAAGCGGCTGGCCGACGTGCGCCTGTTGAAGACGGCGCAGTGGCCGGAGGATTCCGGGCCGCTGGCGCACCCGGTGCGGCCGTCGCAATACTACGCCATCGACAACCTCTACACCGCCACCGTTTACGAGAAGGGCGCGGAGGTGGTGCGCATGCTGCACACGCTGCTGGGCGAGGACGGCTTCATGGCCGGCATGCGGTTGTATGTGGAGCGTCATGACGGGCAGGCGGTGACGGTGGAGGACTTCATCCGCTGCTTCGAGGACGCCACGGGGCGGGATCTCTCCCAGTTCTTCCGCTGGTACACGCAGGCGGGCACGCCGGAGCTGACCTTCGACTGGGCGCATGACGCGGAGAGCCGCACCTTCACGCTGAAGGTGAAACAACAGACACCGCCGACGCCGGATCAAAAGGAGAAGCTGCCGCTGCACATGCCGCTACGCATCGCCCTGTTCGACCGGCAGGGGCGCAAGCTGCGCGAGGAGATGCTGGAGCTGAAGGAGGCAGAGCACACCTTCACCTTCGCGGAGGTGGCGGAGCCGCCGGTACTGTCGCTGAACCGGGGCTTTTCGGCGCCGGTGAAGGTGCACGCGCCGCTCACCGCCGACGACCTGTTGCTGCTGCTGGCGCACGAGGACGACGGCGTCGCACGCGCCGAGGCCGCCGGGCAGCTGTGGCAGCGGCACATGCTGGCGCATTACGCGGGTGCGCCGGAGCCATCCGCGGCGCTGGCGGAGGCGCTGGCGGCGGCGGTGCGCGAGCTGCGTGGCGCGGATCCGGCGCTGCTGGCGGAACTGCTCACCCCGCCGGGCATGGGCATGCTGATGGACGCGCTGCCCGGTGATATCGACCCGGAGAGGCTGCAGGCGGCGCGCAACGCCGTGATGGGCGAGGTGGGCCGGGCGCTGGCCGATCTGCTGTCCGAAACGTTCCGGCTGGCGCGGGTGGAGGAACCTTATACGCCGACGCCGGAGCAGGCCTCCGGGCGTGCGTTGCAATCGGCCATCCTGAAACTGATGGTGGCGGCCGATCCGGAAGGCGGGGCGAAGGTGGCCTTCGCAACGTGGAAGCAAGCGCGCAACATGACGGAAATGGCCATGGCGCTGACCGCACTCGCTCTCACCGACACGGAGGAGCGCGAAAAGGCCCTGGCCGAATACATGGAGCGCTTCGGCGACGATGCGCTGCTGATGGACAAGTGGCTGAGCTGGCAGGCCATGTGGCCCTTCCCGCCGTGCGTGCACAACCTGCACGAGCTGATGGAAAGCCGCTGGTTCACCCTTTCCAACCCCAACCGGGTGCGGGCGCTGCTGGGAGCCTTCGCGCACGCCAACCTGGTGTGCTTCACGGCCACGGACGGCTCCGGCTTCGAGCTGATCGGCAACGCGGTGGTGAGGCTGGACGCCATGAACCCAACCGCTGCGGCAAGGCTGGCCTCTGCCTTCCGGCTCATCGGCCGGCTGGAACCGGCACGGCAGGAGAAGGCCCGCGCGGTGCTTCAGCGCATCACCACCTCGGAAAAGCTGTCGCAGGACACACGCGATATCATCCTGCGCATTCTGGGGAAGGCCTGAAACAATCACGGCGCTCCTCTCGTCACCCTCGCAGGGGAGCGCGGGCATTGGGCAAACGCTTCAGGCATCCGCGCCTCATCGGCACTTCCGCTCTCGCGCACTGCTGTCCCAGGAAAATGCCGTGAGACAAGAGGGTATTCTTGTTTCACCGGGAGCCGGTTTGCAAGAATCTGATTTAATTGGTTATTCGTCATTGCCGGGCTTGCCTGTCCTCGGGCTGGCCCCGGGGGTCCCGGCAATCCAGAGCCAGGCATGCAGGAAGCCATGCAGGACGTTGATTCTGGCCCAAAACGACTACCGTGGCGCTTACTCACCCTTCTGGGTGTTCCCCTTTCATCTCCGTAACAAACACCGCGCAAGTGGCTATCATGACCACTGACGCGAGTTTCCCTGGATGTCCGGGACAAGCCCGGGCATGACACAATAAATTTAATCCAAAAGAGAAACTGCGGTTTCCGTGCAGAGGGAATGTTCTTTCTCGGTATGATTGGCTTTTTGGCAGTCTGCCTCTTCAGGCCTATGGATGTTCCTGAAACTTTTTGGACATCACTGCGCTCTCGCGGGAATGACGATTGGAGGGCGTGGCCCGCCTTTCGTGCTCCCGGCGAACGCCGGGCGCTCGCGCCACGGACTTATGTGCGTGCGGCACAAGAGGGAAAACAGGCATGAAAAAGCGCAAAAACGCGGAACCGTCCGAAGGGGCGGTTCCGCGCTTTTTCGTTCTCATCCCCTTGTCCGGCGGGTGAGCATGGTCGCGGCGGCGGCCTTGCGCAATTTCAGTCATCACCTTCCGGTCTGCTGCCACATCCCTTCCGGCAATGACCGCCACGTGGGTTTCCGCCGCCAGCGGCCCGCCCGTCCCGCCTTCATCCGCCGGGACGATCCGCACCGGAATGCCCCGAAAAACCGTCTCGCATTACGTCCGTTCCGTTTCGTCCTTCCTTGCCTCCGGCCGCCTCGTGCCTTCCCTACTCGGCAGCGCCTTTCGGTCGGGCCCCAGGCATTGACCCGGTGTGACAAGGACGATTCCGGCCCGTCCCTTCTGCGTGACGCCTCCTGACCGCTCTCGCCTCTCTTCCCTCTTCCGGCCCGACTTTCGCCAGACCCCGAACAAGGTCGGAGACGATTGCAGCTTCAGGACACCCGCGGCCCGTCTTCCGGTTTCGCGCCGGCCCGGCTCGCGATCAGGCTCCTGCGCTTCCGATGAAGGCGATTGGCGCGTCCGCCACCCTCCCACATCTTCAGTGCATTCGCCCCCTGACCAGCGTTCCGCCGTCCGTCGGGCCCGGACCTTCCACACCTTCCCCGGACCGAACCTCCTTCCCTTCCGGGGCAGAAACCCCGGCCGTTCCGTCGATTCGCAGCTGTCGCCCGGAGAGGTGCTTCCAGCCTGCACTATGCATTATGAGAATATGAGCAATGCATTGCAAGCATAAAATATGATTTTCAACATCTTATCCACAGGACTGCACCCCATCGGCGCATTGCGCCCCGGAAGATAGGCGCGGCACGCCATCCGCAAGGTGGAATGAGGTCCGGCAGCCACCCTTGAATATTAGATTTTTCTAATATATCTCTGCGGGCTAAAATCCGCCCAAAACCGCAGGCCATACGCGGAACGGGACTTGTGCACGAGCGTGGCCTCGGGCACCCTGCCATCATGAGGGGAATCGAATGCTCGCACGGAAAGGAAAGGCCATGAAGAGGTTGGCGGCGCTGACGTTGGCGGGAATGTTACTGTCCGCACCATTTGCGGCTTTCGCCGCGACGGGCGAGAAAGCGGCGACGGCGGCCAACGCGCTGGAAACGACGGTGGTGAAGCGCATCGAGGCGGCGCGCGAACGGCTGTTCGAGGGGGTCATCGAGGCGGAGAAGGCCTCCACCGTATCGGCTCAGACCTCCGGACGGGTGCTGGCCATCCACTTCGACGTGAACGACCGGGTTGAAAAGGGCGCGCTGCTGGTGGAACTTGACGACACCCAGCAGAAGGCGGCGCTGGAGCAGGCGCGCGCCGGGCTGAAGGCGGCGCAGGCGAAGCTCATCGCGGCGCGCCAGGCGTTCGAGCGCATCAGCCAGCTCTACCGCCGCGGCACCGCGCCGAAGGCGCAGTTCGACCAGGCGAAGGCGGAATACGAGGCGGCGCTGGCCGGCGTGAGACAGGCGGAAGCGGCGCTGAAGCAGGCGCAGGAGCAGCTTTCCTACACCAAGGTGCGGGCGCCCTACTCCGGCATCGTCACCGCGCGGCACGTGGAGGTGGGCGAGCTGGCCGCGCCTGGCAAGCCGCTGATGAGCGGCTATTCCACCGAAGAGATGCGGGCGCATGTGGATCTGCCGCAGCGTTACGTGCCCGTCATCCGCAAGAACCGCAAGGCGGCGGTGGTGCTGGACCTGGCCGGCCGGGTGCGGCGGGAGGTCAGCCGCATGGTCATCTTTCCCTACTCCGACCCGAAGACGAACACCGTGACCGTGCGCCTCTACATGAGGGACAAGGGCAAGGGGCTGTTCCCCGGCATGCTGGTGAAGGGCGCCTTCATGGTGGAGAAGGCCAAGGTGCTGGCGGTGCCGGAAAAGGCGGTGGCTCGGCGCGGCGAGCTGGCCGGCGTGTATCGCGTAAAGGACAGGCGGATAGAGTTCCTGCAGGTGCGCACGGGCCGGCCGCTGGGTAACGGGCTGGTGGAAGTGCTGGCGGGGCTGGAGGATGGTGACGCGGTGGCGCTGGACCCGTTGAAGGCCGCCATCGTGCTGAAGGAGCAGCATGCGCAGCATGAAGCCGCGGCGAAGGAGGCGCAGGAATGAGCGCGAACAACTCCACGGGCGCGCCCGGCACGCCGGGGGCGGGCGGCAGGCTTGGCATTTCCGGCATCATCGCCGGCGCCTTCGTGCGCAATCAGGTGACATTGCTCATCCTCATCGCCACACTTCTTTCCGGCGTGTTCGCGGTAATCGTCACCCCGCGCGAGGAAGAGCCGCAGATCAACGTCACCTTCGCCAACGTGTTCATCGCCTTTCCCGGCGCTTCCGCCAAGGAAGTGGAACAGCTGGTGACCACGCCGGCGGAGCAGGTGCTGGGCGAGATCGAGGGGCTGAAGCACATCTATTCCGTGTCGCGCCCCGGCATGAGCATGATCACCGTGCAATACAAGGTGGGCGAGCCGCGCACGGACGCCATCCTGCGGCTGTATGACAAGATTTTCTCGAATCTCGACTGGCTGCCGCAGAACCTGGGCGTGGCCCAGCCCATCGTGAAGCCACGCTCCATCGACGATATCCCCATCGTCACCTTCACACTGTGGGATCCGTCGGGCAGGCGCACCGCGCACGACCTGAAGCGCATCGCCCACACGCTGGAGGCGGAACTGAAGCGCATCAAGGGCACGCGGCAGGTGCGCACCATCGGCGGGCCGGAGCGCGTGGTGAACGTGGCCATCGACCCGCAGAAGCTGGCGGACTACGGCCTGGCGCTGGACGATCTGCGCAAGGCGCTGCTGGCGTCCAACGCCTCCACCGACCGGCAGAGCATCGTTTCCGACAATCTGAACATCCCCGTGCGGGCGGGCACGTTCCTGTCGCGGCCCGAAGAGGTGAAGAACCTCGTGGTGGGCGTGTTTGGCGGCAAGCCGGTGTATCTGGCGGACGTGGCGACCATCACCTACGGGCCGGACACGCCGAAGAACTACGTTTCCTACTGCCCCGGCCCGGACGAGCTGAAGAAAGGGGCGCCGGCGGGCTGTCAGCCGGCGGTGACCATCGAAGTGGCCAAACAGCCGGGGCAGAACGCGGTGGTGATCGCCGACAAGCTCATTCAGCATGTTGGCAAGATCCGGGGCGTGTTCATTCCTGACGGCGTGGAGCTGACCGTCACCCGCAACTACGGCAAGACCGCCGATGACAAGGCGAAGAAGCTCATCATGAAGCTGCTGTTCGCCACGGCCTCGGTGGTGGCGCTGGTGCTGTTCACCATGGGCTGGCGCGAGGCCGTGGTGGTGGGCATCGCGGTCATCTCGACGCTGGCGGTGACGCTGTTCGCCAGCTGGGCGTATGGCTTCACCATCAACCGCGTGTCCCTGTTCGCACTCATCTTCTCCATCGGCATTCTGGTGGACGATGCCATCGTGGTGGTGGAGAACATCCATCGCCACCTGCAAATGGGCGATGACCGCAAGCCGTGGGTGCTCATTCCGCAGGCCGTGGACGAGGTGGGCTCTCCCACCATCCTCGCCACCTTCACGGTGATCGCGGCGCTGCTGCCCATGGCCTTCGTCACCGGACTGATGGGACCCTACATGCAGCCCATTCCCATCAACGCCTCCATGGGCATGCTGCTGTCGCTGCTGGTGGCCTTCATCATCTCGCCGTGGCTGGCCTACCGGCTCATCGTGCGCGGGCACAAGCACACGCATGCGGAAGAAGAGGAACTGAAGGAAGAACTCACTTTCAGCCGGCGCCTGTTCAACCGCGTGCTGGGGCCATTCCTGCAGGTGGGCGCGTGGGGCCGCACCAAGCGCTACCTGCTCGTCTTTTCCATGATCTTTCTGCTCATCGTCTCCATGGGGCTGGGCGTGGTGCAGCTCGTCATCCTGAAAATGCTGCCCTTCGACAACAAGAGCGAGTTCAAGATCGTGCTCGACATGCCGGAGGGCACGGCGCTGGAGAAGACCGAGCGCACGCTGAAGCAGCTGGCGGAGGTGCTCAAGGAGGTGCCGGAGGTGGCGAACTACCAGCTCTACGCCGGCACCGCTTCGCCGGTGGGCTTCAATGGGCTGGTGCGGCAGTATTACCTGCGGCAGGAGCCGCGCTTCGGCGACATCCAGGTGAACCTGGTGGACAAGCACGAGCGCGACCGGCAGAGCCACGAAATCGCCGGCGAGGTGCGCAGGAAACTCATGGAGCGGTTCAAGGGCGCGGACTTCACCTTCAAGGTGGTGGAGGTGCCGCCCGGGCCGCCGGTGCTCTCGCCCATCGTGGCGGAGATCTACGGCCTGAACTACGACGGCCAGCTGCGGGTGGCGAAGGAAGTGCGCGCGGTATTCGAGAACACGAAGGATATCGTGGACATCGACGACACCATCACCAGCGGCAACCCGCGCATCATCGTGCGCGTGGACAGGCAGCGGGCGGCGGCGCTGGGCGTGCCGCAATCCACAGTGGCGCAGGCCATCGCCACGGCGCTGGGGGGCGAGGACGTGAGCTATCTGCACACGCAGGCATCCAAGTATCCGGTGCCCATCCGCGTGCAGCTGCCGGCCGGCGAAAAGGGCTCCATCGAGGATCTGCTGAACCTGAAGGTGCGCAGCGTTTCCGGCAAGCTGGTGCCGCTGTCGGAGATCGTCATCCTGGAGCGCGACCGGGTGGAGCAGGAAATCCATCACAAGGATCTGCTGCCGGTGGTCTATGTGATGGGCGACATGGCCGGAAAGATCGACAGCCCGCTGTATGGCATGTTCGAGATCTTCGGCACGCTCAAGGAGATGAAGGATCCGGTCACGAAACGGCCCATCGAGCAGCGGTTCATCAGCCAGCCGGAAGCACCGGTGAACTTCGCGCTGAAGTGGGACGGCGAGTGGCAGATCACCTACGAGACGTTCCGCGACATGGGCATCGCCTACGCGGTGGGGCTCATCGGCATCTACTTCCTCATCGTGGCGCAGTTCGGCAGCTATCTGGTGCCGCTCATCATCATGGCGCCGATTCCGCTCACCATCATCGGCGTCATGCCGGGGCATGCGCTGCTGGGCGCGAAGTTCACGGCCACGTCGATGATCGGTGTCATCGCGCTGGCGGGCATCATCGTGCGCAACTCCATCCTGCTGGTGGACTTCGTGAATCAGCAGTGCGCCTGCCGGGTGCCGCTGCGCGAGGCCATCGTGCAGTCCGCCGCGGTGCGGGCGCGGCCCATCCTGCTCACGGCCATCGCGGCGATGATGGGCGCGTTCTTCATCCTGGACGATCCCATCTTCAATGGGCTGGCCATCTCGCTCATTTTCGGCATCTTCGTTTCCACCATCCTGACGCTGGTGGTCATCCCGGTGCTCTACTTCAGCTACATGCGCCGGAAGCTGGCGAAGATGGGATACGGTCCGGACGACCCGGTGGACTGGGCGCACGAAAAGGAAGAGGAGCTGGAAAAGCTGGCGTGAAACGCCAGCGGTGCGAGCAAACAAGGCCCCGCGACCAGCGCGGGGCCTTTTCAACTTCGTGGAGAATGTGCACACCACCGCCCATCATTTCTTCGTCATGCCGGCGAAAGCCGGCATCTCGTGCAGCGGACTCATGCGCTTGCGGCCCCAGCCCCCGGCTTTCGCCCTCTGCTGTCCAAGGAAATATTAAAGAACGACGCTTTGGCACGAATGAATCGGTCATCGTTCTGCCTCGCAAGTGGAGATGTGGCGATCAAGATGCAATGAAGGTAATTTTTATGAAGAAAAATAAATATATTGCGTCATGCTCGGCCTTGTGCCGGGCATCCAGAGCGTTTCACTCTTGAGGTTATGGCAACAGATGGCGTTCATCTTGCTGTTGGGAATGCAAGGAGAACGCAAGAGAAGGAGCCATGCGCTACGGAATTCGGTTTTGGCCAGGATTCGGTGTCATGCATGACCGCATGTGTTTTTTGCCCTGGATTGCCGGGACAAGCCCGGCAATGACGAATTATGAATGAATCAGTGGCTTGTGTAACAATACGCAGTGGAATTGAACCCTTTGGTCAACCGGTATTTCTCTTGGACAGCAGGGGGCTTTCGCCGGGGTGACGGGGGAAACGAGAAGGCCCCGCAATGTGATTGTGGAGAATGCATCTGGCCGTTTGACCGGCAGGCGCGGTCTGGCTACAGCTTGCGGCGGGGGGAAAGGGGCGCCGGTAAAACGGGGCAAGGCATGGCGGACAAGCCCGCGCAGACCGGGGCGGACGAGACAACGGCGGCACCGCTGCTGGAGGTGCGCCACATCACCCGCCGCTTCGGCAGAACGTTGGCCAACAACGACATCTCGCTGACGCTGGAGGCCGGCGAGATCCACGGACTGCTGGGCGAGAACGGCGCCGGCAAGTCCACGCTGGTGAAGATCATCTACGGCGTGCTGCGGCCTGATGACGGGGAGATCCTGCTGCGGGGCAAGCCCGTGCGCTTCTCCAGCCCGGCGGAGGCACGCGAAGCCGGCATCGGCATGGTGTTTCAGCACTTCTCGCTGTTCGAGCCGCTGACGGTGGCGGAGAACATAGCGCTGGCGCTTTCCGGCGCGCATGACATGGAAGCGCTGAAGGAGCGTATTCGCGCCATCTCGGAGGAATACGGCCTGCCGCTGGATCCGGACGCGCTGGTGGCCGACCTTTCCGTTGGCGAGCGCCAGAGGGTGGAGATCGTGCGCTGCCTGCTGGCCAACCCGGACATCATCATCCTGGACGAACCGACCTCCGTGCTCACGCCGCAGGAGGCGCGCAACCTGTTCGAGACGCTATACAAGCTGGTGCGCGAGGGCCGCGGCATCCTCTACATCACCCACCGGCTGGAGGAGGTGCGCGAGCTGTGCCGCCGCGCCACCATCCTGCGCCATGGCGAAGTGGTGGCGGAAATCGCCCCGGCGGCGCATTCGGCGAGGGACATCGCGCGGCTGATGGTGGGCACGGAGGTACACCATGTCTCCGCCCCGCCGCCGGCGGAAACCGGCGTGCCGGCGTTGCATGTGCGCGACCTCACGCTGCCGGCTCCGGGGCCGTTCGGCGTGGCACTTTACGAGGTATCGCTCGATGTGCGCGCGGGCGAGGTAGTTGCCATCGCCGGCGTGGCGGGCAACGGCCAGCGCGAGTTGTTCGCGGCGCTTTCCGGCGAGCGCCCGGCGCAGAACCCGGGCGCGGTGTTCATCATGGGGCATGACGTGAGCCTGAAGGGCATCAACGAGCGGCGCGCGCTGGGGGCGGCCTTCGTGCCGGAAGAGCGGCTGGGGCACGCCTGCGTGGGCAGCATGACTCTGGTGGAAAACCTGTTGTTGACACGGCACGCGGTGGATTCCGACTTCGTCCGGCATCACTTCATCGATTATGACGTGGCGCAAAAGGTGACCAGCAGGGTGATCGCCGAATACGACGTGCGCAACGCCGAGCCGGGGCGACGGGCGGCAGCGCTTTCCGGCGGCAATCTGCAGAAGTTCATCATGGGCCGGGAGCTCGACCGACGACCGCAGGTGCTGGTGGTCAATCAGCCCACCTGGGGCGTGGACGCAGGCGCGGCGGCGCTCATCCGGCAGGAGCTGATCGACCTGGCGCGCGAGGGCGCGGGCGTGCTCGTCATCTCGCAAGATCTCGACGAGATCTTCGAGGTGGCCGACCGCATCGCCGTCATCTCGCGCGGCGAACTCTCCGAGGCGAAACCAGCGGACTCGGTGAGCCGCGAGGAGCTGGGCCTGCTGATGGCCGGCGCGCACGAACGGCGCAATGGCAGCGGCGCACAAAAGCGGCAAAAGGGTTGAGAATGGCAAGGTTGGGCAACATGAGGCTGCGTTGGATGATGCGCGAGGCTTCTTGTCGCGCCGGCACGCGTTCTGTGCCAACAAGTCGCCTGCATCCACGCATATCGCGCGGCTTTCGTCCCCTCCCCCTGGCAGGAGGAGGGACAGGGTGGGGGCCGGGCAACAGACTCATGAGCTTGCGGCCCGACCCCCTCCCGGCCCCTGTGGGGCCGACCTCCCCCTTCCAGGGGGAGGATGAAAGTCCTCGCCCTTCTCACCGCCTCCATTCGGGTCTGTCCTCGTTATCCCCGGTTTCTTCCTCGTCATCCCCGCGAAAGCGGGGATCCATGCAGGCCGCCTTTTCAGGAATGGATTCCCGCCTTCGCGGGAATGACGGTGAAAATTGGAATCACGGGAAATGGAGTTGCCCGGGGACGCCTTGCAAAAGCAATAAAGCTGGCGGGAGGGCGCGGCCATGATGATGTTCACGCTGGAGCGCCGGCCCGCCCCTTCGCGTCTGTGGAGCTTGGCCGCACCGCTGCTGGCGCTGGCGCTGGCGGTGGTGCTGAGCGCGGTGCTGTTCGCGGCGCTGGGGCATCCGCCCCTGCGTGCATTATACGTCTATTTCGTCGAGCCGCTGTCCTCCATGTGGTCGCTGGAGGAACTGGCGGTGAAGGCGACGCCTCTGCTGCTCATCGGCGCCGGCCTGGCGCTGGCCTACCGGGCCAACGTGTGGAACATCGGGGCGGAAGGCCAGCTCATCATGGGCGCCATCGCCGGTTCGGCCATTCCCATCCTGTGGCCCGGGTGGAACGACCCGCTGGCGATGGTAGCGATGTTGCTGCTGGGAATGGCCGGCGGCGCGGCCTGGGCGGCGATCCCGGCGTTCCTGAAAAACCGCTTCAATACCAACGA
Source organism: Hyphomicrobiales bacterium (assembly GCA_027051195.1). Classification (GTDB taxonomy): domain Bacteria; phylum Pseudomonadota; class Alphaproteobacteria; order Rhizobiales; family Aestuariivirgaceae; genus Thermopetrobacter. The sequence continues at coordinate 11,281 of JALUAB010000027.1, read as the reverse complement.
GATCCTCACCTCGCTGATGCTGGTGTATGTGGCCGGGCTGTTTCTGGACTGGCTGGTGCGCGGGCCGTGGCGCGACCCCATGGGCTTCAACTTCCCCAAGTCCGTGGCCTTCGAGGGCTGGCACGTGCTGCCGGTGCTTTCCGGCCGCGTGCATGTGGGATTCGTGCTGGCGGGCGTGGCCGTCATCGTCCTGTGGCTCATGCTGTCGCACATGCGCTTCGGTTTCGCCGTCAGGGTTCAGGGCGTCTCGCCGCGGGCAGCGCGCTTTTCCGGCTTTTCCGCCGCCTCCATCACCATGCATGTGATGCTGTTTTCTGGTGCGCTGGCGGGGCTGGCGGGCATCGGCGAGGTGGCCGGCGTCATCGGTCACCTGCAGCCGTCCATCTCGCCGGGCTATGGCTTCGCCGCCATCATCGTGGCGGTGCTGGGCAGGCTTTCGCCGTGGGGGGTGCTGTTCGCCGCCTTCCTGCTGGCGCTCACCTATCTCGGCGGCGAGGCGGCGCAGCTGGCGCTGGGCATGCCGGCCAAGGTGGCGCAGGCGTTGCAAGGCATGCTGCTGTTTCTCATCTTGGGTGCGGACGTGCTGGTGCATTACCGGATCGTGCGCCGAGGGGCGAAGCGGGAGGGCACGGCATGAGCGGACTGGAGGCGTTCCTGCTGACGGTGATCGCGGCCTCCACGCCGTTGCTGCTGGCGGCGCTGGGGGAGCTGGTGGTGGAGCGCGCGGGCGTGCTGAACCTGGGCGTGGAAGGGATGATGGCCACCGGCGCCGTCATCGCCTTCGCGGTGGCGCTGGCCACGGGAAGCCCGCTGCTGGGCGTGCTGGCGGGGGCGCTGGCGGGGGCGGCGGTGGCGCTGCCGTTCGTGTTCCTCACGCAGGTGCTGGCGGCCAACCAGGTGGCCAGCGGGCTGGCGCTGGCGCTGTTCGGCCTGGGGCTTTCCGGCCTCATCGGAGAGGGGTTCGTCGGCCAGCCGGGGGTGCGGCTGGAGCGGTTGCACATTCCGGGGCTTTCCGACATCCCCTTCATCGGGCCGGTCCTCTTCGGGCATGACGTGCTCGTCTATCTCTCGTTCTTCATGACGGCGGCGGTGGCGTGGTTCCTCTTCCGCACCCGCGCCGGGCTGATTTTGCGGGCGGTGGGCACCAACCATACCGCGGCGCACGCGCTGGGCCATCCGGTGCGGCTGGTGCGCACGCTGGCCATTCTGTTCGGCGGGGTGATGGCGGGGCTGGCGGGAGCCTATCTCTCCGTGAGCTACACACCACAGTGGGTGGAGGACATGACGGCCGGGCGCGGCTGGATAGCGCTGGCGCTGGTGGTGTTCGCCACCTGGCGGCCGTTGCGGGTACTGGCGGGGGCGTATCTGTTCGGCGCGGTGTGGATCCTGGGGCTGCACGCGCAGGCGGCAGGATACGGCCTGCCGCCGCAGTTCCTCAGCGCCCTGCCCTATCTTGCCACCATCGCCGCATTGGTGTTGATTTCGCGCAACCGCACTTTGACTCTCACCAACACGCCGGCCATGATCGGACAGCCGTTCATGCCGGAGCGCTGAATACCGGAATATCAGGGAGGGAGACCATGCGTACAACGCTGAAGATCACCATCGCCGCCGCGGCCATCGCGGGCATCGCCACCACGGCGCAGGCGGAGGAGAAGCTGAAGGTCGGCTTCATCTACGTCGGGCCCATCGGCGACCATGGCTGGAGCTATCAGCACGATCAGGGGCGGCTGGCCATCGAGAAGGCGCTGGGCGACAAGGTGCAGACCAGCTACCTGGAGAAGGTGCCGGAAGGCGCGGACGCGGAGCGGGCGCTGGAGCGGCTGGCGCGCTCCGGGCACAAGCTCATCTTCGCCACCTCCTTCGGCTACATGGATTCCGTCATCAAGGTGGCGAAACGGCATCCGGACGTGAAGTTCGAGCATGCCACCGGCTACAAGCGGGCGAAAAACGTCTCCACCTATTCCGCCCGTTTCTACGAGGGCCGCTACATCATCGGCAAGATCGCCGCCAAGGTGTCGAAAAAGGGCATGGCGGGCTACATCGCCTCGTTTCCCATCCCGGAGGTGGTGCGCGGCATCAACGCCTTCATGCTGGGCGCGCAGAGCGTGAACCCGCAGTTCAAGATCAAGGTCGTGTGGGTGAATTCCTGGTATGACCCGGGCAAGGAGGCGGACGCGGCCAAGGTGCTCATCGCGCAGGGTGCGGACATCCTGACCCAGCACACGGATTCCGCCGCCCCCATGCAGGTGGCGGAGGAAAAGGGCATCAAGGCCTTCGGCCAGGCCTCGGACATGATCAAGTTCGGGCCGAAGGCGCAGCTCACCGCCGTCATTGACGACTGGGCGCCCTACTACGTCAGCCGTACCAGGGCGGTGCTGGACGGCACGTGGAAGAGCGAGGACACCTGGGGCGGACTGGCCGCCGGCATGGTGAAGATGGCGCCCTATACCAACATGCCGGAAGACGTGAAGAAGATGGCACAGGAAACGGAAGAGGCCATCCGCTCCGGCAAGTTGCACCCGTTCACCGGCCCCATCTACGATCAGGACGGCAAGCTGCGGGCGAAAAAGGGTGAGGTTCTGTCCGACAAGGTGCTGCTGGGCATGAACTGGTATGTGAAGGGCATCGACGACAAGCTGCCGAAGTGAGCGGGCTTCCGAAGTCATTCGCAAGGCCCCGGTGCAAGGCCCGCGCCGGGGCCTTTTTTCCGCTCCCCCTTGCCTGAACACGGGATGAACGGCGCGTTCATGCCAGGGCCAGCGGCGGGATGATAGCGTATGTCCCGATGCGGGAAGGAGGAGAGGCAATCATGAAGCAACGGATTCTATCTCTGGCCGCCGCCGGCGTGGCTTCCGCTTTCGCCCTGCACGTGGATGCCGCCACCTCGGCGGCGCAGGCGGCCTGCGTGACGGGCGTGGACGCGCGGGACGTGCTGTGGATGCGGGCCGGCCCTTCGGTGCACTACCAGCGCGTGGGGAGCATCGGGCCACGCGCGTGCGGCGTGCGCGTCTATTGGCGCAGCTGCGTGCGCGGCGGACGTTGGTGCAAGGTGCGCTACAAGGGTGTGCGCGGCTGGGTGAACATGCGCTACATCGACGAAGGCGGCGATGAAGCCGGCATGGCGCAGCCCAACGCCTGCGTGGTGAACGTGGCACGGTGGGATGTTCTGTGGATGCGCTCGGGGCCTTCCGTGCGGTATCGGCGGGTGGCTTCCATGCCGCCGGGATACTGCGGCGTGATCGTAACCGAAAAGTGCCGCGGCAACTGGTGTTTCGCCTACACGCTGGAAGGCGCCGGCGGCTGGGTGAACATGCGCTACATCGGTTGGCGGTGACGCTCCGCCCGGCTCAGCGGCAGATCCAGCGGAAGCGCGTCGCAGTGTAATACGCGCGCGTGCAGGCGCCGCCACCGGCCAGCGGCAACGTGCGCCGGACACGGGCAAGAGACGTGGCGGCGGTGGTGGCCCGTGTGGACCGTGCCGGAAGCGTGCTCCGCCTTTGCAAGTCGCGCCGCACCAGCTCCGGGTCGATGCGTATGGAGGCGTTGAACTGCGCACGCGCCTGCCCGGCCTGAGCCTGCCGCAGATCAACCGCCAGACCGGCGATCAGCCCGGCCATCAATACCGACGCGAAAAGGCATCTGCCTCTTTTCATGAACGCCTGCTCCCTTCCCCCCGGCTGTTTCATGGCGGAACGGTTCACTTTCGCTCCGTCGTCTCCGGGCAAGGCGCGTGCCACGCCGGCCATGCGCCGTATTTTTAGCCCCATGCTGAGGCGTGCAGTGTGCCAGAGTCAAGCACCGGATTGACGGTCTGTTAACCTTTTCCCAAACGGAGAAACGAAGCAGCAACAGGCGGGCGCGCGCAAAAAGTCGCCGTCGCACGGTGCCCGGACCAATCGTTTCATGGCCGATTCAACCCGTATCATTACGGAATCCGGGACTCCTGTCATTTGTAACACTAGACAAGACCACACGGGTTCGAATCAATTGTCTCGAAGGGGTTGCCGCCCTTTCGTTACGTGAGTGAAACGTTAACTCTTGCGTCCATTCCCCACCATGTCCGCCGGGGCTGAACGGATGGCGGGGAATCGAACCTGAACTTTGAAAAACCGGGGGCAATCGTGGTCATGTCTGGGGGGCATGGCCCGGTTCGAGGGGGACGCCTGCCGTGGCTGTCTGTGGACTTGAGCATCTTCTGCGCAATGGCAACCGCCGCAATCTGCGGCTGCCGGGCCTCGGCAAGGGTCTGTTCATCCGGGAACGCACCATCCGCCGTGTTATCACCGTCATTTCCATCCTCATGCTGCTGGTGCTGGCATTCGGGCTGGCCACGCAACTGCTGGACCACTACCACCATCTGAACAAGGCAAGGCAGCAGCAGAACTCGCTGCTCCTGCGGCTCGCCGCCAATGGCCTGGAAGGACAGCTGCGCGCCGGTGAATCCGTGCGCGCCCCGGTGAAGGAAGATCTGGAAAGGCTGCTGCCCGACTTCGCGCTGAAGGAAGGGCGGGTATTCGTCGTAACCGATGCCGACGGCGTGGTGCGGACCATCGTCGGCCGCCCGGGCGAGAACTGGCCGGAGCTTGCGGAAGGTGAAACGCTGCCGGACGCATTGCGCCGCATGGCGCTTTCGGCCGATGGTCGGGGGCGCATCCTGACACATGTCAACGGTCAGGGCGCGCCGCTGCTGGTGGGCAGCATGCCGCTTTCCGGCTGGGCGGGGGCGGTGCTGCTGCTGCAGAGGGCGGATACCGGCAACCACGTGTTCGAGGCTGACGCCAGCATGTTCCTGGCCCTGTTCCTGGGGCTGTTCCTGGTGCTGGTGGGGCTGGTTTCCATCTACAACTGGCAGGCTGCGCGGGCCGAACGGGAGACGGAGGAACGGGCGGAGTTCATCAACCGTCTGGAAGAAGCGCTGGCGCTGGGTCGTTGCGGTCTGTGGGACTGGGACGTGGCGCGCGGGCGCATCTTTCTTTCGCGCTCCATGCGCTGGCTGCTGGGCCTGCCGATGACGGAAGACTACATGGATCTGGCCGACTTCCTGGCCCTGCAGCATCCGGAAGACGAGCCGGTGGATTCCCTGCTGGAAAAGCGGCTGGAGGAAGGTCACACCACCTTCGAACACGAACTCAGGCTGCGCCATGCGGACGGCGGCTGGCTGTGGCTGAAGCTGCGAGGCGCCCTGCCGGAAACGGAGAGGGCGCACCGGCATCTCGTCGGCATCGCGGTGGACATCACGGCGCAGAAACAGGCGACGGAAGCGGTGCGCAACGCCGAGGAAAGGCTGATGCAGGCCATCGAGTCGCTGTCGGAGAGCTTCGTGCTGTGGGATGAATCCATGCGCATGGTCATGTGCAACAGCAAGTTCCGCGAATTCCACGGCCTTTCCGCCGGCGCCTGCCACCGCGGACGCTCCTTCGCCGATATCATGGCGGAAGCGCGCTGGCCGGTGCGCAAGCGGCACTTCCACCGCGTCTATGGCGAAGGCTCCGGCCACGAAACGGTGATGGAGCTGGAGCTGGCCAGCGGCCGCTGGTTGCAGATCAGCGAACAATACATGGAAGGCGGCGGCTTCGTTTCCGTGGGCACGGACATCACGGAGCTGAAGCGCAAGCAACTGGAGCTGGAACAATCGCGCCGCGAGCTGCAGGAGACGGTGCGGGCGCTGGAGGCCTCACAGGAAGAGATCGAGCACAAGAACATGCGGCTGAAGATGCTGGCGCGGCGCTACCAGCAGGAAAAGGAACGGGCGGAGGAGGCGCTGCGCACCAAGTCCCGCTTCCTGGCGAACGTCAGCCACGAGCTGTTCACCCCGCTCAACCACATCCTGGCTTCCGCGGATCTGATGCGGCAGCAGACCCTGGGCGAAATGGCGGGGATATACGTCGATTACGCACGGCAGATACACGCCGCCGGGCAGGAGGTGCACCGCAAGATCCGCGACATGCTGGAATATGCCCAGCTCAGCTCCGGCGAGGTGCCGCTGCGCCCGGAACGCATGAAGGTCGCCGAGCTGCTGGCGGAGGTGGCGGAACGGCACGCGGCGACAGCCGAAGGGAAGGGCGTGGCGCTCTCGTGGCGGGCGCCGGAAGGTCTTGAGGCGGAACTGGATGCGGAGCGTATCGAACAGGCGCTGCACCAACTCGTCTCCAACGCGGTGCGTTTCACCGACGAGGGCGAGGTGCGCATAACCGCCGGCGGGAGCGAGGATGGCCTGATGGCGCTGGAAGTGGCGGACACGGGCATCGGCATTCCGCCGGAGAAAATCGCGCAGATCGGCAAGCCGTTCGAGCGCGCGGGTGAGGCCTACAACAGTCACCGGGGCGGCTCCGGCATCGGCCTGGCGATCGCCAAGGCCATCGTGGAGATGCATGGCGGGCGCATGGAGATAGAGAGCGAGCCGGGGCGTGGCACGCGGGTTCGTCTCATTGTGCCGCTGGCGCGACGCCAGCCGAAACAGGACGCCCCGGAACGGGACGCCTTGCCGGAAGCGGAAAACGCCCGGGCCAGGAACGACAGCAGACAAGTGAACGAGGATGCAGTGCAGACGCCGGCCGAATGACCCCCCTTTTGCAACCCACCCTTCGCACCCTATATTCGGCTCAGGCAGGAAGTTCGTGACAACCTCCATTCCCGAAAGCGACCATCATGCACATCCTGGTGATCGAAGACGACCGCGAGGCGGCAAACTGGCTGCTGAAGGGCCTGCGCGAGGCGGGGCATGTGGCCGATCATGCCGCCACCGGGCCGGAGGGCCTGGAAATGGCTCGCGAGGGTGATTACGACGTGCTCATCGTGGACCGCATGCTGCCCGGCATGGACGGGCTTTCCATCGTGCGGCAGCTGCGTGAGGAAGGAAACCAGACGCCGGCGCTGTTCCTTTCCGCCCTGGGCGAGGTGGAGGACAAGGTGGAAGGATTGCGCGCCGGCGGCGACGACTACCTGGCCAAGCCCTACTCCTTCTCCGAGCTGCTGGCGCGGGTGGAGGTTCTGGGCCGGCGCAAGACGGCGGAGCCTGTGCAGACGCGGCTGCGCGTGGGCGACATGGAGATGGACCTGCTCAAGCGCCGGGTTACGCGGGCGGGGCGGGAAATCCTGCTGCAACCGCGCGAATTCAAGCTGCTGGAATACCTGATGCGCAACGCCGGCAACGTGGTTACCCGCACCATGCTGCTGGAAAACGTTTGGAACTACCACTTCGACCCGCAGACGAACGTCATCGACGTGCATATCTCACGGCTGAGATCGAAGATCGACAAGGATTTCGACAAGCCCATGCTGCACACTGTGCGGGGCGCCGGATACGTGCTCAAGGCGCCGGAGGAGTGAGCGGAAGGCGCGCTCCCGGGCGCGGCCGTGCAACCATCCCGCGTTTTCATCCGAATTCGGCTCCCGTCATTGCGGTGGTGGCCGGCATCCAGTGTAGCGGATTCATGAGTCTCAGGTGCGAGGCCCAGGCTTTCTCCGGGATAACGCGCGAATGATGACGCGGGGCGCCTGGCACGCTTGACACGCAGCCTTGCATGCGGCCAGCTGGCGGCATGAACGAGGCAGGCGGCATCTACAAGACGGGCTACGACGCAGGCTCCGCTTCGGAAGCCGGCACGCCGAAGGCGGCATTCCCCGGCGCGAGGGAGAGCGCCAGGCCGCGCCGCCTGCTGCGCATTCTGCGAACCTCCACGTTCCGGCTGGTGGCGCTGTATCTTTTTGTTTTCGCGCTCTCCGTGGGCGCAGTGCTGGGCTATACCTACTGGCAGGCGCAGCGACTGTTGCATGTGCAGGTGGAGCAGACCATCGCCGCGGACGTGCGCGGCATCGCGGAGCAATACGCCATCAACGGCCTGCCGGGCGTGATGGCGGTATTGCGTGCGCGCATGCAGAACCGCACACCCACCGGCGGGCTCTATCTGCTGGCCGACCCGCAGGGCAAGCCGCTGGCGGGCAATCTGCCACGCCTGCCGGAAGAAGTGCGCGGCATCGACCAGTCCGGCTGGGTGGACTTCCTGATCCGCGTCTCCACGCCGGCGGGGCCGCGTACCCGCCACGTGCGGGCATACTACATCCGCCTGGGCGAGGGGTATCACCTGCTCATCGGGCGTGATATCGAGCAGCTTTTCCAGTTTGGACGCATCATCCGCAACCTGCTGTTCTGGGTGTTGGGGCTCACCGTTCTGCTGGGCGTGGGAGGCGGGCTGGTGCTGTCGCGCAATTTCCTGCGGCGCATCGACGGTATCACGGCCACGGTGCGCTCCATACGCGCAGGCAGGCTGGCGCGGCGGGTGCCGGTGGAAGGCTCCGGCGACGAGCTGGACAGGCTGGCGGAATCGCTGAACGACATGCTGGATCAGATCGAACGTCTGATGCAGGGCATGCGGGAGGTTTCCTCCAACATCGCGCACGACCTGAAAACGCCGCTCACGCGGCTCAAGGCGCAGGCCGAGGACGCCCTGCGGGCGGGCGACGAAACGCACCGGCGGGCGGCGCTGGAATCCACCATCGCGCAGGCGGACGAGCTGTTGCGCACGTTCAACTCGCTGCTGCTCATCGCGCGGGCGGAAGCGGGGCAGGCGCGGGCCGGGTTCTCGGAGGTGGACGTGGCGGAGGTGGCGCGCGAGATCGCCGAGCTGTACGAGCCGCTGGTGGAGGAACGGGGCGGGCGCTTCTCGCTGGACGTGCCGGAGCGGGCGCGGATTACCGGTGACAGGCAACTTATTGCGCAGGCGCTGGTGAACCTGCTGGACAACGCGCTGAAATACGGCAAGCACCCGGAGCGGACGCTCGAGATCAACGTTTCCGTGCGGGCGGGGCCAGACACGGTGGAACTGGTGGTGGCGGACAATGGTCCGGGCGTGCCGGAGGAAATGCGCGAGAAGGTGAAGGAACGCTTCGTGCGCCTGGACAAGGCGCGCAGCAAACCCGGCTCCGGCCTTGGTCTTTCGCTTGTGGCCTCCATCGCCCGGCTGCATGGCGGGGAGCTGGTGCTGGACGACAACCAGCCGGGGCTGCGCGCGGTGCTGAAGCTGCCAGAGCGCCAGAACGGCGAAGGAGAAAAGCACGCGACGGCGGCTTGACAGGCTACGGCCCCGGCCGCACAACGCCGGCAACGCTGTTCATCCACGGGAGGCTGATTTCATGTCGGATACCCCGCAAGCCGCGAACGAGAACAAGGCCGGGCTGCTGCGCCCCTATTCGCTGGAAGACGAGCGCCTGAAACGCCTGTGGCAGATCGTGCGCGATCACTCGCTCATGATCGGCGATTTCACGCTCACCTCCGGACGCAGGAGCAACTACCTGTTCCAGCTGCGCCCCACCACCATGCACCCGGAAGGTGCGGCCATCATCGGCGAGCTGGTCGTGGAATTCATGCAGAAGAACGACCTGTGGGCCATCGGCGGGCTGGAAATGGGAGCGGTGCCCATCGTGTGCACGGTGTCGGTCACCAGCTATCACATGGGCTGGCCGGTAAACGCCTTCTTCATGCGCAAGAAGCCGAAGGAACACGGCGCGAAACAGCTGTTTGACGGCTGGTTGCCGCCGGTGAGCGAGGACGAGCCGGAAAAGGTGCTGGTGGTGGATGACGTGACCACAACCGGCGGATCGCTGCTGAAGGTCGTGGAGGTGCTGCGCGAAATGGGCTACGCGGTGGACACGGCCCTTTCGGTGGTGGATCGCGAGGAAGGAGCGGTGGAGAATCTGGGCGAACACGGCATTACGCTGCACGCGCTGCTGGCGCGGTCGGACTTTGCCGAACTGCTGGCGCAGAAAGGCTGACGACGCCGGAACGATGCGCTAGGCTTGCCGCATGGCGGGCGTGATCACCGAACACTTCGTTCCCCTGCCCCCGCCCGCAGATAAGCGGGTGGCGGAAGAGACGCTTTACGAACTGCGGGGGCAAGGACACCCGCTGGCGGCGCCGGACGATAAGCGCATCGGCAACCTGTTGCTGGCCATTTTCGGCGCGTCGCCGTTTCTCACCCGGCTCATCCGGACCGAAGCGGATTTCGCCGCGGCCTGTTTCAACTCCGACCCGGAACGCCTTTTCGACCGGATCATCACGGAAGTGAATCGAGTGGCGGAAGCGCCGGGGCAGCGCGAGGCCATGCGGCTGTTGCGCCATGCGCGACGCAAGGCGGCGCTGCTGGTGGCGCTTGCCGACCTTGCGCATGCCTGGCCGCTGATGACGGTGACGGAGCATCTGACGCGATTTGCCGACACCGCCATCGCCGCCGCTCTTTCCTTCCTGCTGCGGCAGGCGAACGCGCGCGGTGAAACAGAGACGGCAGATCCCGCGCAGTGCGGACTCGTCGCCTTCAGCATGGGCAAGGGGGGCGCGGGCGAACTCAACTATTCCTCCGATGTCGATCTCATCTTCCTTTTCGACCCGGAGCGCGCGCCGCTTGCGCCCGGCATGGAAGCGCAGATGTTCTTCACCCGGCTGGTGAAGCGGCTGGTGGCCATGCTCTCGGAAATCACCGAGGACGGGCAGGTGATGCGGGTGGATCTGCGGCTCAGGCCCGACCCCGGCTCCACCCCGGTGGCCATGCCAGTGGAGGCGGCGCTGACGTATTACTTCAGCATCGGGCAGACGTGGGAGCGGGCGGCGTGGATAAAGGGCCGCCCCTGCGCCGGAGACATGGAGGTGGGAGAAAGTTTCCTTCGAGAGCTTTCCCCGTGGCTGTGGCGGAAATATCTGGACTACGCGGCCATCGCCGACGTGCACGCGCTCAAGCGGCGCATTCACGCGGTGAAAGGCCACGGTGAGATCACCGTGCCGGGGCACAACATCAAGCTGGGGCGCGGCGGCATTCGCGAAATCGAGTTCTTCGTGCAGACGCAGCAACTCATCGCCGGCGGACGTCACCAGGAACTGCGCGGACGGCGCACACTGGACATGCTGCGGGCGCTGGCCGACGGGGGGTGGGTGGAACCCGCGGTGGCAGAGGAGCTGGCGGCGTCCTATGTGCGGCTGCGTGCGTGGGAGCACCGCTTGCAGATGCGCAACGACCTGCAGACGCACTCCCTGCCCTCGGCGGAGGAAGAGCTGGAGCGGTTCACGCGGTTCGCCGGTTTCGAGACGCGGGAAACATTCGAGCAGCGGGCGCGGGAGACGCTTTCCACCGTGCAGCGGCATTACGATGCGCTGTTCGCGGAGGCGGTGGAGGCGGACGAGGAAGCGGCACGCTGGGTGGGAGCGCTGTTGGCAGAAGAGCCGGGCTCGGCGGCGCTGGAAGAGCTTTTGCGGCTGGGGTTTGCGCAGCCGGCGGTGGTGGCGGAAACC
>JALUAB010000026.1 GCA_027051195.1 Hyphomicrobiales bacterium | reverse complement strand
ATTGGTTGCGGGGGCAGGATTTGAACCTGCGACCTTCAGGTTATGAGCCTGACGAGCTACCAGACTGCTCCACCCCGCGTCATGCTGCGAAAGGCCACCGCTTTTTGGCGGCATGTCGGCCAGTCGCAGGGCATATATAGGGGGCTCGCCCATCTTTGTGAAGCCCCCCGTGCCATACCGGGCGCATGGCAGTCATGCATTTCTCCGTTCCGCCAGCCACAGCAGCACGGTAAGCCCCTTTTCTCCCAGCGCCGCCGGAGGCTCCAGCCGCTTTTCCTCCACCAGCGTCAGCCCCGCCCGCTCCAGCCACCGCCGCATGTCGCGCTCCGCGATGCCGAGCCGCCGATGCGCGCAATCCTCCCGCAAAAACTCCAGCTCGTGTGGCGCAAAGTCCGCCACCACCAGCCTGCCGCCCTGCATCAGTACCCGCGCCGCCTCGCGGATCACCGCACCCGGATCATCCAGATAATGCAATACCTGGTGAATGGTGATGAGATCCGCCACGCCATCCTCCACCGGCAATGCCGTGGCATCCGCCAGCCGCAGTTTCACGTGCGCGTATTCCGGCCTGGCCAGCCGCCCGCGCGCCACCGCCAGCATGGCCCTCGACCCGTCGATGCCAACCGCCTCTTCCGCCCGCGGCGCAAACACCTCCAGCATGCGCCCGGTGCCGGTGCCGATGTCCAGCATCAGCCGGAACGGCCCCGGCCCGGCCATCGCACGCATGGCCTCCTCCACCGCGTCTTCCTCCACGTGCAGGGAGCGGATGCGGTCCCACTCCTCCGCCACGGCGGAGAAATAGGCCGCCGCCCTCTCCCGGCGTTGCGCCAGGATGGCATTCACCTTTGCCAGATCTTGTGCGAACGCCGGATCGCTCTCGTCCAGCCTGTCCGCTATCAGCCGCGCCAGCTCACCCGCCGCGCCGTCTTCGCGCAGGCGAAAGATCACCCAGCTGCCCTCGCGGTGGCGTTCCAGCAGCCCGGCCTCCGCCAGAAGTTTCAGATGGCGCGAAAGCCTGGGCTGGCTCTGCCCCAGAATCTGCGTGAGCTCGGTTACGTTGAACTCGCCCCGCGAGAGAATGAAGAGCAAACGCAGACGCGTTACCTCCCCCGCGGCTTTCAGGGCCGCCAGCACGTTCTTCATGCCCATGCCTGTCGTCATAACGTCGCGGCACTCCGAACCGGCGGCAAATGTGCCATCACCACACCACGATGGTGCCAAAATTGACCTGCATCTCTTGCCATAGGCGAATGCCTTGCGCAAATTGTGCTTCGTGTTTGTTCGTGACCGGAGTCGGAGCCTGGGCCGGGTGGGCCTCCGCACCGGCTGACTTTTCAGGGAATGGAGAACATGGAAAAGCAATCATTCGTTGATGATCAGGAAAGCCCGCGTCTGGCGACGCCGCTCACCCGCCGCCTGTTCATGACCGTTTCCGCCATTGGCCTTCTTGGCGCCGCGGGCGCCCCCGCACTGGCCCGCACGACTCCGGAAGACTACGCCGTGGAGCTGGGCCGCAAGGTCATTACACTGGCCAGGTCGAACGCCAGCGATCGCCAGCTGAAGCGCAAATTCCTCGATCTTCTCACCCGCAATGCCAATATCAGGGCAGTGGCGCGCTTCGCCCTGGGCAAGTATCGCCGCCGCATACCGAAAAGCCTGATGCCTGAATATTACCGCCTGGTGCTGGATTACATCGCCGGCATGTTCGTCTATTACCGCAGGGATCTCGCGGCAGAGGACATTCGCGCTCTCAAGTCTCGCAAGCGCGGGAGCTGGACGACGGTGGAAACAGTGCTCGTCTTTCCGGGTGGGAAGGAAAGCAAGGCCCTTTGGCGCATCTACACCGGCGGCGGTCCGTTGCGCGTCGGCGATCTCAACATCAAGGGCATCTGGCTTTCGTTGCGCATGCGCGACAAGTTCGTCTCCATCCTCAACAAGTCGAAGGGAGACTTCTCCGCCCTCATGCAATATCTGCGTGAAAACGCCGCCTGAGAGGCACTGCGCTCCGGACGTGGCTTCATGGCATATTAAGGAAAATGCAAGGTTGATTCGTCATTGATGGAGCAACGGGTCAGGGGGTTCGCAAAATCACGGTGGTGAAGGTCATGAACGATAACGCTCGGCGTATCGCGAGGCGCAAGGTCGCCGCGGCGGGTGCGGCGCTCACGTTCGGCATTCTGGGTGCTTTCACGGTCGCCGCCCCGGCCCGGGCCGGCAGCGCCAAGGCCGCCACGCCCATGCACCCGGCGGTGAAATACATGCAGGTGACCGCCACCGAGCTCCTGAAGGCGCAATACCGTCCATCCGTGAAACGCTTCGCCGACATTCTGGCCCGCCGGGCAGACGTGCACTCCATCGCCATGTATTCCCTCGGCCGCTACCAGCAGCAGCTGCCGAAGAAGCAGAAGGCACTCTACGTGCGCGGTGTGCACCAGTTCATGGCCCGCTATTTCGCCGACCAGGCCCACCGCTACCGGGTGAAGAAGGCGATCATCGAACAGACACCACGCAAGGTGGGCAACGACTGGCTCGTGCGCTCCAAGGTGACACTGGACAACGGCAGCAGTTACAATGTCACCTGGAAACTCAAGAAAACCCGCGTCGGCTGGCGGGTGAGAGACGTCAAGGTCATGGGTTTTTCGCTCACTTTCCTCCAGCGCGGGCTGTTCTACAAGTTTCTGCAGAAGAAGCGGGGAGACGTCGGCGCGCTGGTCGCGGCGCTCAACCGCTGACCCCCCCTTGGCGCACCCCGCATCCGCGTGCAAGATGCTTCCGGCCAGGCGAACCGGAATGGGAGTGCCGTCATGTCCAGCCGTGACGATCAGGTGCGCGAAGGAGAGATTACCCTGCCGTTCGACCCGGCGGAACGGACGAACGGTCCCCGCTGTGTCTTCATCGGCCACGTGGATAGCCCCTGGAAGACCCGCGCCGACTGCCCGCGCAACATCACGATCGCCCGTGACCGCATGCGCGAGAACGACCTCACCGCCACGCTGCACATCGAGGAGCCCTACCGTCCGGGTCTGCACACGCTGGAGCAATACGAACACCTCATCGTGCTCTACTGGATGCACGAAGCCGCCCGCCACATCATCATCCAGCGCCCGCGCCACATGCCCGGCCCGCGCGGCGTCTTCAGTCTTCGCTCCCCGGCCCGCCCCAACCCCATCGCCATGTCCACCGTGCGCCTGCTGAACATCAACGAGGCGGCCGGCATCGTGCGCATCGACGCCATCGACTGCCTGAACGGCACTCCGCTCATCGACATCCGCCCCTGGCACCCGAACGTGGACATGCCCCCCGGCTGGTGCGAGGAGCGGGAACATGGCTGAAAAGCCCGACCGCCCCGTCATCGGCGGACTGGAGCCGGAGATCGTCGAGCTGGAGGAAGGCCGCTTCTACGCCTGGTGCCGTTGCGGCCGCACCTGCACGCCGCCCTTCTGCGACGGGTCGCATCGCGGCACCGGCATCGAGCCGCTTATCTTCCGTGCCGATGCTTCCGGCCCCGCCCTGTTGTGCAACTGCAAGGCCACCGCCGACGCCCCCTTCTGCGACGGCTCCCATGAGCAGCTGAAGAGGCTGAACTCCGGCGATCCGGTGCCCCTCCCCTTGTGCCGCAGCGACATGCCGGAACCCCTGAACACGCAGGCCGAACCATCGCTGGAGCTGGTGCACCGGCTGGCGCGCCAGGATCTCGCCGATATCGGCCGCCACGGGGAAACCGCCAGCATGGGTGTACCGCGCCCCGAGCTGCCGCGCTGGGAAGATATTCTCATTCTTCCCGCGCAATTGGCCCGCCGCCCCCTGCCGGACGAGACGCCGGTGGACACGCGCGTCATCATCGGTCCGCGCGCCAAAAGACCACTGGCGCTGGATATCCCCGTCATCATCGCCGACATGAGCTTCGGCGCCATTTCCGAGGAAGCCAAGGTGGCACTGGCGAAGGGTTCCGCCAACGCCGGCGCCGGCATTGCTTCCGGCGAGGGCGGCATGCTGCCCGAGGAACGTGACCAGAACTCCCGCTACCTGTTCGAGCTGGGCACAGCGCACTTCGGCTGGCGAAAAGACGTGGCGCAGCGCATCTCTGCCTTCCATTTCAAGGCCGGGCAGGCCGCCAAGACGGGCCTCGGCGGCTATCTTCCCGGCAGCAAGGTATCGGAAAAAATCGCGAAAGTGCGCGGCCTGAGGCCCGGTCAACCCGCCGTCTCGCCGCCCGCGCATCCGGATCTCGTCACCCCGGCAGACTTCCGCCGCTTCGCCGATCACGTGCGTGATCTTTCCGGCGGTGTGCCCATCGGCTTCAAGATTTCCGCCAACCACATCGAGGACGACATCGACTTCGCCCTGGAAGCGGGCGCCGACTACATCATTCTCGACGGCCGCGGTGGCGGCACCGGCGCCGCACCGAAAATCCTGCGTGACAACATCTCCATCCCCACCATCCCGGCGCTGGCCCGCGCCCGCCGCCATCTGGACGCCACCGGCACCGGCCGTGAGGTGACACTGATCGTCACCGGCGGCCTGCGCACGCCGGCGGATTTCACCAAGGCGCTGGCACTGGGCGCGGACGCCATCGCCATCGGCACTGCCGCGTTGCAGGCTATCGGCTGCGTGGGCGCCCGCATCTGCCACACCAACAACTGCCCCGCCGGCATCGCCACCCAGCGCGAGGATCTGCGCGCCCGGCTGAATGTGGACGCCGCCGCCCGCCGTCTGGCGCGCTTTCTGAACAACGGTGCGGAACTGATGAGGATGTTCGCCCGCGCCTGCGGTCATGCGCGCCTCGCCGACTTCTCCCCGCGCGACCTGGCCACCGTGAACCCGCTCACCGCCCGCCTCGCCGCCATTCCCTTCGCCGGCGTGAAGTGAGCGGGCGCACGCCATCACCTTTGCAAACGCCAGCCGCTTCGGCTATTCCAGCGCACAGGAAACGGCCGCGATGAAACGCAAGGGCGGCCACGAACATTCATCCGGCACGAACACAGGGAGCGGCGCGAGGCACATGGCGCGGCAGTTCATCTACCACATGCATGGCCTGACCAAGGTCATCAACGGCAAGAAGATCCTCGACGACATCAACCTCTCCTTCTATCCGGACGCCAAGATCGGCGTGCTGGGGCCGAACGGTGCGGGCAAGTCCACGCTGTTGCGCATCATGGCGGGGCTGGACAAGGACTTCACCGGCGAAGCCTGGCTGGCCGAGGGCGCCACGGTGGGCTACCTGCCGCAGGAGCCGGAGCTGGCGCAAGGCGCCACCGTCTGGGACGTGGTGAACGAGGGCGTGGCGGAAAAGCGCGCCATTCTCGACCGCTACAACGAGCTGATGATGAACTACTCCGATGAAACGGCGGAGGAGGCATCCGAACTGCAGGACATCATCGACGCGCAGAACCTGTGGGATCTGGACGCGCAGGTGGAGCAGGCCATGGAAGCCCTGCGCTGCCCGCCGGGCGACGCGGTGGTGGATCACCTCTCCGGCGGCGAGCGCCGCCGCGTGGCCCTGTGCCGCCTTCTGTTGCAGAAGCCCGATCTCTTGCTGCTGGACGAGCCGACCAACCACCTGGACGCCGAAACCACCGCCTGGCTGGAGCACCATCTGCGCGAATATCCCGGCGCCATCCTCATCGTCACGCACGACCGCTATTTCCTGGACAACGTCACGGGCTGGATTCTGGAGCTGGATCGCGGCCGCGGCATCCCTTACGAGGGCAATTACTCCGTCTATCTGGAGAAGAAGGCGAAACGGCTGGAGCAGGAGAAGCGCGAGGAGGCGGCGCGGCTGAAGGCGCTGGCCCGCGAGCGCGAATGGATCGCCGCCAGCCCCAAGGCGCGGCAGGCCAAGTCGAAAGCGCGCATCAAGGCCTATCAGGAACTCCTGAAGGCCAACGAGGAGCGTGTGAAGAACTATTCCGGCCAGATCGTCATTCCGCCCGGACCGCGGCTGGGCGACCTGGTCATCGAGGTGGAGCACCTGAAGAAGGGCTATGACGACCGCCTGCTCATCGACGGTCTTTCCTTCAAGGCACCACCGGGCGCTGTGGTCGGCATCATCGGCCCCAACGGCGCCGGCAAGACTACCCTGTTCCGCATGATCACCGGGCAGGAGCAGCCGGACGACGGCGAAATCCGCATCGGCGAGACGGTGCAACTTGCCTACGTCGATCAAAGCCGCGACGCGCTGGATCCGGACAAGACGGTGTGGGAGGAAATCTCCGGCGGCGACGACGTCATCCGGCTGGGCAACCGCGAAGTCAACTCCCGCGCCTATGTCTCGAGCTTCGGCTTCAAGGGCGCCGACCAGCAGAAGCTGGTGGGCCAGCTTTCCGG
>JALUAB010000025.1 GCA_027051195.1 Hyphomicrobiales bacterium | reverse complement strand
TTTATGGGTCCTGAGCCTAGCCACCGCCGCGCTGGAAGGCCAGACGAAACCGGCGCGAGAAGGCCGTGCGTTGTGCCTGCGGCAGGGCTTGCAGATCGAGCGTAACGGTGGCGCGGGGCAAGGTGAGCGCACCAATGGTGCGTGGGGCTTTCTCGGAAAAAGTCACGCCTATGCGGCCATTTGGCGCGCAAAGTTCCCATTCCGATTCACCCTTTTGAGAAAGCGATTCCATTTCGTTCGCCAAACGATTCAGCCCGCGCACGAATTCGGCGCGGGAAATGCTCATGTCCAGGCGAACGACGGGTGGGGCGATGGGTGATCCTTGTTGCATTCCGGCATTATCGCCCGCTGCGCAGTGCCGGCGCAATGGGGGACTGGTGATCGCAGATGGTGCGCAGAGCGCGCCATTGCGCCGGTTTCAGGATGGGGGTGGCGGGTGTGCGCTCCCGTTCCAGCAGCCGGATGCGCTCCGCCGTTGGTGGATGCGTGCGGAACAGGCCGGGCTTGTCGTCCACGTCTTGATGCTTTTCCTGCAGGCGGCGGAAGAAATCCGCCAGCGCGGCGGGGTCGGCGCCGGCGCGGCGCATGAGACGCATGGAGTGGCGGTCTGCCTCGCGCTCGGCCTGACGGGAGAAATGCAGTTGCGTAAGCAGGGCCGAGGCCTGCCCCAGCCAGCCGGTGCCGAACGTCATGTCGAACACGATCATGATGCCGAATGTGCGCACCAGCGCGGCCTCCGGGTGCATGCGCGCGGCATGCCCCATCTCGTGCGCCAGTACGCCGGCCACCTCGTCCGGCGATTTGGCGAACTTGATGAGTTCTTCGCCCATGACGATGTAGCCACCGGGAGTGGTGATGGCGTTGATCATGCCCAGGCGGGCCACGAAAACGCGGCGCCGGCGTGGTGATGGCGCGTCCGCGGACAATCGGTCAACGAGGATATGCAGCGCGGAAAGGCCGGCGGAGGAGTCGCAGTGTTTCCCCTTGCTCAGGCCGGTGACGAGCGATGCGCCAAGGGAGTCATGCAGCGACTGCGGCAGGGCGCGGGCGATGAAACGGGCGATGGAGGTGTCGGAAAACAGCAGCCAGGCAAGCAGTCCGATGGCCAGTGCCGTCGCCGCCAGCATGGACAGGAACATTCTGCGTCGGTGAGCGCGGGCGGAAAGCTCGGGCGCATGTCTGGTCAGCTCCGGAACGATGTCCGGGTCGATGATGAACAGGCGCGCGTCCGGCTGGTCGCGATGGCTCAGGAGAGGGTTTTCGTCTGGCAGGAGAGGAGCCGAGCTGGTCAGTGCATCCCAGCGCCATAGGAGGCCGTGCCGTGGCAGGGTGGGGCCCGCCGCAGCGGGTATTTCGTCCGGCTCCTCCCGCGGCAGGATTCTCAGGCCGGCATCCTCCACGCGCACGAACACGGGCAGGCCGACGGCGGAAGCGCCATCGGAAAACCTTCCCCTGAACATTCCCGTTCGCGGTGGTGTGCGGCCTTCCCGCATGTTCGGAAACCCGTCACAGGCCGTCGATATCGAAAAATTCGCCCAGTCCTTCGCCGCTGCGTTCAAGGGCGTCGGTGGCCTGGGTGAGCTGTGCCAGATCCACCGTGCCTTCGAACGTCAGGTTATTCACCATGTAGCGGGCCGTGCGCTTTTGCGCCACGGGCAGCAGGATACCCAGCGACAAGAGGGTGATGAGCAGATTGCCAAGCCAGAGTCGGAAAAGGCCGCCCGGTTCCAGGGTCAGGCGGAAGTGGCCGCCATGCAGCCTTACATGGGAGGTGAGCCAGTTGGCGGAACGGGCGGAGTATCGCAGCCACAGCCAGACGGGCAGCATCAGGGCGATCACGACCAGGGCTGCCAGCATCGGTGTGGACAGGGATTTCACGAACGCAGGGGCGGGCATGTCAAGCGCTTCTCCGGCCCGCATGGCGAATGCGACGACGGCCAGTCCCAACAGCACCCAGGACAGGATGCTGACGAACCAGAGAGGCGCGAACACACGGTAGAGCGGTCCCAACGCCGGTTCCGGTTCCATGCGAAGCGGGGTGGAGCCGAGTCGGGTGTCCCGCGTCATGATGGTGTGCAGCTTGCGGGCGCGCCAGGGGCTCGCCCAGCCCAGCGTGAGCGGCAGCAGCAGGCCGGTGAGGAAATAGGCGTTGGCGTATTTCACCGGCGAACCGGCCAGCGTGCCGCGGATACCGCGCCAGCGAGTGCGGCGCAGGCGGTAGCGCCAGGCGCGGTAGATGGCGAGGCCGGCAAGCCAGAACAGAATAGCGTAGAGCGGCAGCGAGAGAAGATCCATCATCGTCTCGTCGCCGCCGGTGATTGCGGCCACCATGATCGCGTAGAGCACAATGCCGCCGCCAACCAGCAGCAGGACCAGGAGGAATCCCTTGAACAGCTCGCCGCCGGTGCCGGTGTATTCCAGCGGTTCGCCGTTGATGCGGATGGCGTTCCACAGGCGGCGGCGCACTTCCGTCTTGCCCCAGAAATGATAGATGCCCAGCGTGATGATCTTGAGCAGGAAATTCCTGACGGAGAGCCAGATGAAGCCCGGCGGCTCGCGCCATTCGACATTCAATCGTTCGGGTTGCCCGGCGGATGCTTCCTCGCGGGCGCCGGGGCGCGGTCCGTCACCTTCCGGCGCAGTCTTGCGCATCGGGTGGCCCGGAACGGTCGATTGCGCATTCTCCTTCCCGTCATTCATGTCCTTTCCCCGGTCATTGCGGATCATTGTCGCCCGCCGCGTTTCTTCCTGCATTCCGCGCGCTTTTTCCCGCAGGCGGATTCGGTCATGTTCTCGTCAATCTCCATCAGCTCCAGACAGCTGAGATAGACTTCCTCGCAGGCGTGCCTGCTCATGCACTCGTCCACCACCGCCTGGCAGGATTCCCTGGTTCCGCCGGCCTTCATGCATCTGGCGGCCTCGCCGTGGCACTGATTCATCGCGCCCGCGGTGGCGGATAACGCCAGCACGCCCGGCGCGGGCAGCAGGATGCAGCAAGCCAACGTCATGTGTTTGAGCATGAAACGCTTCTCCCCGAAACAACATACCGACATCACGTCCGGCATGGAGCGGAACAATGCGGCGATTCGTTGACCCGCGCATGATGACATGCCGGCGGGTTCGGGCGAACAGGCGATTTCCGGGCGGCGTCGCACGGGAGACGCGGGACGCTGGCCAGGCAGCGCGCCGGCTACTATGTTTCCCGAACGGGGGCGAACCGCGGGAGAGGGCAAGGCCATGCGAATCGGCGTTCCGAAGGAAGTGAAGGTGCATGAATACCGGGTGGGGCTGACACCGGCGAGCGTGCGCGAGATCACGCATCACGGGCACGCGGTGCTGGTTCAGGCGGGCGCCGGGGCCGGTATCGGCTGCACGGACGATGCCTACCGCGCCGCCGGAGCGGAGATCGTGGACACGGCGGCGGAAGTGTGGCAGCGCGCGGAGATGATCGTGAAGGTCAAGGAGCCGCAGCCGGAGGAGCGCGGGCTGCTGCACGAGGGGCAGGTGCTGTTCACCTACCTGCATCTGGCGGCGGACGCGGAGCTGACGCGGGCGCTGATGCGTTCCAGGGCGGTGTGCATCGCCTACGAGACGGTCACGGCCGATGACGGATCGCTGCCGCTGCTGGCACCGATGTCGCAGGTGGCCGGGCGCATGGCGGCGCACGTGGCGGCGCACTGCCTGGAGAAGGAGCGGGGCGGCATGGGCGTGCTGATGGGCGGTGTGCCCGGCGTGCGGCCGGCGAAGGTGGTGATCATCGGCGGCGGCATCGTCGGCGAAAACGCGGCGCGCATGGCGCTGGGGCTGGGGGCGGACGTGGCCATCGTCGAGAAGTCGCCGGCGCGCATGCAGGAGCTGGAGCGCATCTTCAACCACGGTGTGCGCACCATCTATTCCACGCGCCTTGCCATCGAGGAGGAGGTGCTTTCGGCGGACGCCGTCATCTGCGGCGTGCTGGTGCCGGGCGCAGCGGCGCCGAAGCTGATCTCGCGCGAGATGGTGCGGCGGATGAAGGAGGGAGTGGTGATCGTGGACGTGGCCATCGACCAGGGCGGCTGCGCGGAGACCTCGCTGCCCACCACGCACGCGGAGCCCACCTACGTGGTGGACGGCGTGGTGCACTACTGCGTGGCCAACATGCCCGGCGCGGTGGCGCGCACCTCGGCGTTCGCGCTGAACAACGCGACGCTGCCCTACGTGCTGGCCATCGCCGAGAAAGGCTGGCGGCAGGCGCTGGCGGAGGACGTGCATCTGCTGAACGGCCTGAACGTGGCCTTCGGCCAGGTGACGCACCGGGCGGTGGCGGATGCGCTGGGGCTGGATCACGTGGATCCGCGCACCTTCGTGGATGGCGTGGAAGGGTGAGCGACAGCCCGCCTGATGCGGCATGCGATACCAGGCCGCGCCGTCCTTGCGCCGACATGACGGGAAAGGAGCGGTGATACGTGAAACCCGCTTATACCAGTAAATGACCACCCACCGCCCCCACCCAATCCCCAAATCATGAAAAACAAGGGCTTGTGTGGGGGCGCGGGGCGGTTTTACCGGTCAGTCTTTACGCAACTTGGTATTACAAGGGAAAAGGAAATGGCGCGAGCGACGGGACTCGAACCCGCGACCTCCGGCGTGACAGGCCGGCGTTCTAACCAACTGAACTACGCCCGCGCAGATGAGAGAATTCCCGCGTTCGCGCCGCGGGAACGAGGCATCACTTAAGGGCTGGCGCGACGCAAGTCAAGGGCAAATGCGATGTGCGCGTCATGCATGGCCGGTGGTGCGGCGTCGCCATGTCTTTTTCCTCGCCGCGTCCTGCTGTAAGCTGCATGAAAAAGGGGATAAAGGGGATGCAGCGGGGCCGGATCCATGGCGAGGACGAAAAAACGCGGTGAGCGGGAAGGGCGGGAGCGCCGGGAAGAGCCGGAAACGGAAGGGCAGGAGTCGGACCTGGCGCCCATCATGGTGCCGGCCATGTTCATGCGAATCGACCGCTCCATCGCGCGCTTCATCGATCCGCTGGGCAACCTGCTGGTGGACATATTCCACTACGCGGCGCTGTTCGCCATCGGCGCGGCGACGGTGTGGGCGGCGATTTACGAATTCACCGTGATCTTCAACAAGGGGCACGCCACCGTCGCCGACCTCCTGCTGCTGTTCATCTATCTGGAGATCGGCGCGATGGTGGGCATCTATTTCCGCACCTCGCGCATGCCGGTGCGATTCCTCGTCTATGTGGCCATCACGGCGCTGACGCGGCTGCTCATCGGCGAGGTGGGCAAGCTGGAGGCCGGGCACGGCGGCGATTTCACCCAGCTCATCTGGATAGCCGGGTCGGCGCTGGTGCTGGCGGTGGCGCTGCTGCTGCTGCGCTACGGCTCGGCGCGCTTTCCGTCGCCGCCGTCGGATTATCAGTCGCAACTGCGTTGCGGACGTTTCTCGGCACGGCGGCCGCGGCCGGAAGATGGCGAATAGGGCGGCCTTTCGCGATATGGGAGAAGAGTTTTCCGACGATGGAACGGCAGGGGCCTTCCGCGGGGCGTTCCACATGCTAACATGCCATGCTGTGTCGTGGAGCCATGCATCTGGTGCATGGGGTGCGACATCAAACGCCGGGCGTGGTGCCCCGGTGCGGCTTGCCGGCACCACGGCGGTGGGTTATTTCAGCGCGGACGCCGGCACGGACAACGAAAGGCTGGCGCGAGAGGGAACGGGGAGCGGGAGATGCGGGAGCTGCTGCTGCAATACCTGCCGGTGCTCATCTTCATGGGCATCGCGGCGGTCATCGGCATCGCACTGTTTCTCTCGGCGGTGGTCATCGCGCCGAGAAAACCTGACCGCGAGAAGAACTCCGCCTATGAATGTGGCTTCGACCCGTTCGATGACGCGCGCATGAAATTCGACGTGCGCTTCTATCTCGTCTCCATCCTGTTCATCATCTTCGACCTGGAAGTGGCGTTCCTGTTTCCGTGGGCCGTGACGCTGAAAGAGAACGGGGTGTTCGGCTTCTGGTCGATGATGGTGTTTCTGGGGGTGCTGACCATCGGGTTCATCTACGAATGGCGCAAGGGTGCGCTGGAGTGGGATTGAGGCCAGCGGGGAGGGCGCGAAACCATGCACAAGGACGACAAGCCCATCCTGTTCACGCCGGAGGAGGCGGAAACGGCGGTTTCCGCCACGGCGGCGCACCGCGCCTCGCTGGTGGGCATCAACGACGCGCTGGCGGACAAGGGGTTCATCACCACCACCACGGACGACATCATCAACTGGGCGCGCACCGGCTCGCTGATGTGGATGACCTTCGGGCTGGCCTGCTGCGCGGTGGAGATGATGCAGGCGGCCATGCCGCGGTATGACATGGAGCGCTTCGGCTTTGCGCCGCGCGCATCGCCCCGGCAGTCGGACGTGATGATAG
>JALUAB010000024.1 GCA_027051195.1 Hyphomicrobiales bacterium | reverse complement strand
CACCACCCCGCGCCCCGCCCAACCTCTCGCTCCCCATATTATCGGGAGGTTGGGCGGGGGCGCGGGGTGGTGGTTGGTCATCATCAATGAACACGGGCGACACGACCGTCACGTCCGGCAGGTGCGTGCCGCCGCCGTAGGGCGCGTTCAGCACCCAGGCATCGCCTGGCCGCATGTCCTCGCCCGCCGCGCGAATGACCGCCTCCACCGCCCGGTCCATGCTCCCTAAATGCACCGGCATGTGCGGTGCGTTGGCCACCAGCCCGCCTTCGGCGTCGAACACGGCGCAGGAGAAGTCCAGCCGTTCCTTGATGTTCACCGAGCTGGCCGTTTGGCGCAGGGATTCGCCCATCTGCTCGGCGATGGACATGAACAGGTTGTTGAACACTTCCAGCAGCACCGGATCGGGTTTCGAGAAATCACCCGTGCCCACCACCGCCGGGGCGGGGGCATCATTCGCCGTTTCCGCCTTCTCGCGCTTCAGCAGCAGGTGGCCATAGGTGTTCATTTCTGCCCGCCAGCCCGGCTCGACGACCACCGTGGAGTTCGGCTCCACGATCAGCGCCGGCCCCGTCACCGCCTGCCCGGGCCGCATGGCGTCGCGCTCATATAGCGGCGCCTTCAGCCACTTGCCGTTAGCGTAAAAGTCAACTTCTTCCAGCGGTTCCGGCGCGCCCGTGGCCGTCTCTTCCGCCGGTATTTCGGGAATGCGCGCGCCGCCGCCTTCCGCCGCCACCGTCAGGGCCTCCATCACCAGTGCCTTTTCCGGCTGGATGAACCCGAACAGCCGCTCATGTTCCGCCTCGAATGCCGCGCGCAAGTCCTCGGCCGTCGCCATGTCGGGAAAATCCACCGCCAGTGGCGTGTCCGTGCCGAAGTAGCGCACCAGCAGCCGCGCCCGCACCCGCGCTTCCGCGCGCGTCACACCTTTCTCCGCCAGCTCCGCCAGCACCTCTTCCGCCAGCGCATCGGCGCGCTTGCGCGCGCTCTTCAACGTTTCCGGAGAAAGCTCCTGCTCTATGCCGCGCGTTCGTTCCGCGCGGATGTCGGCCAACCCGATGCCATAGGCCGAAAGCACCCCCGCCAGCGGGTGCACCAGCACCGTTTTCATCCCCAGCGCGTCGGCGATGCGGCAGGCGAACTGCGCGCCCGCGCCGCCGAAGCAGTTGAGCGCATATTCCGTCACGTCCCGTCCGCGCTGAATGGAGATCTTCTTGATGGCGCTGGCCATGTTCTCGGTGGCGATATTCAGGAACCCTTCCGCCACCTCCTCCGGCGTGCGCCCGTCGCCCACTTCTGCCGCCAGCTCCGCGAAGGCCGCGCGCGCCGCCTCCACGTCCAGCGGTTCGTCGCCATTCGGCCCGAACACGTGCGGGAAATGCGTCGGTTGAATGCGCCCCAGCAGCACGTTGGCGTCCGTCACCGCCAGCGGCCCGCCGCGGCGGTAGGATGTCGGTCCCGGGTTGGCGCCCGCCGATTCCGGCCCCACCTGGAACCGCCCCTGTTCGTATTTCAGGATGGAACCGCCCCCCGCCGCCACCGTATGCACCATCAGCATCGGCGCCCGCAGGCGCACGCCCGCCACCTCCGTCTCGAAGCTGCGTTCGTATTCGCCGTCGTAATGCGACACGTCGGTGCTGGTGCCGCCCATGTCGAAGCCGATGACTTTCTCGAATCCGGCCAGTTTCGCCGTGGCCACCATGCCCACCACGCCGCCGGCGGGGCCGGAGAGAATGGCGTCCTTGCCGGCGAAATGATCCGCCGAGGTCAGCCCGCCGGAAGACATCATGAAGAACAGCCGCGGCGCGGTTGTGAGCACTTCATTGCATTGCTTTCCGTCACTCCCGCAATTCTTTCCGTCATTCCCGGACTTTCCTCCATCAGTCCCGGATTTTCTTTCGTCATTCCCGCGAAGGCGGGAATCCATTCCACCCGTGAGGTGTGGTTCAGTGGATCCCCGCTTTCGCGGGGATGACGAAGAGGGTGCCGGAGTGACGGAGCGTGTGGCCCCCAGCGCCGCCGCCACCCGGTTCACGTAACGGCGCAGCACAGGCGTCAGGTAGGCGTCCACCACCGTGGTGTCGCCGCGCGGCACCAGCTTCATCAGCGGCGAGACCTCGTGCGAGGCAGAAACGTGCGCGAACCCCATCTCGCGGGCCAGCGCCGCCACCATCTTCTCGTGCAGCGGCCAGCGGTCGGCGTGCATGAACACGATGGCCAGTGAATGGAAGCCCTGTTCCTTCAGTGCCTGAAGCTGCGCCCGCACCTCCTCTTTGCGCGGCTCGATAAGCTGCTGGCCGTTGAAGGTCACGCGCTCGCGCACTTCCACCACCGTTTCGTAGAGGGGCGGAATGTGTCGGGGCGCCAGCGCGAACAGATCGGGCCGGTTCTGGTAACCGATGAACAGGGCATCGGCGAACCCTTCGGTGATGAGCAGAGCCACCCGCTCCCCGGTGCGCTCCAGCAATGCGTTGGTGGCTACCGTGGTGCCCATCTTCACTTCCGAAATGCGCTCATGGGGAATGGGCGCATCGGTCGCCACGCCGAGAAACCGCCGGATGCCTTCCAGCGCCGCGTCCTCGTAGGCCTCCGGGTTTTCGGACAGCAGCTTGCGCGTGGCGAGTCTTCCCTCGGGGCTGAGCGCCACCACGTCGGTGAACGTGCCGCCCCGGTCGATCCAGAACCGCCAGCCTGCCGCCCGTTCCACCATGTATCCGGCCTCACTCCTTCACGAAATCCGCGCACTTCGGCGCCTCACCCTTGCCACCCCAGGGCATGATGGGCACGGTGGAGACGGAGTTCTTCGGGCTGCCCTCGATGAGCTTGTCGGAATAGGTGAGATAGACGAGCACGTTACGCTTCTTGTCGCAGCCGCGCACCAGGTGCAGCTTCTTGAACAGGAACGATCGCCGCTCCTCGTAGAACGCCTCGCCCTGTTCGAACTTCGTCTTGAACCGGATCGGCCCGATCTGCCGGCAGGCCAGCGACACTTCCGAGCGCTCTTCGGCCAGCCCGGCCCAGCCTTTCCAGCCGCCGATCTCCGGCACCGCGAAGTGGCAGGCCACACCCTCCACCTTCGGGTCGTCGATGCCGTGGATGCGGATGTAGGCATCCGGCGACAGCAGCCGGAACACCGTGCGCACCTTGAAAATGAAGTCCGGCTCCGCCTCCGCCGCCACCAGGGCCGCCGGCGGCAGCAGGGCCAGCACGGCAGCCATCACCATTCGCTTGCGCATGTCGAATCCTCCCCGCAGGATGCTCTCATGGCGCAAGTGGTGCGCGCCATGAGGCGGGGAGTCAAGCGCCGCCTTGCGCCGCCCCGCGCAAGCGTGCGAATCCTTCCGCGAGGTCGGCGATCAGGTCGTCCGGCTCCTCCAGCCCGATGGACAGGCGTATGAGCCAGCCATCGTGAGGCCACGGCTGGCTGCGGATTTCCCGCATGTTCTTGCGGAAGATGAGGCTCTCGTAGCCGCCCCAGCTGGCGCCGAGGCCGAACAGCTCCATGCCGTCCAGCATCGCCGCCACCGCTTCATCCCCGTATTCCGGCTTCAGCACGAAGGAGAACAGCCCCGACGCGCCGGAAAAGTCGCGTTTGAAATACTCGTGCCCGGGGCAAGAGGGCAGGGCCGGGTGGCGCACCTCCGCCACCTCCTCGCGCTCCGCCAGCCATTCCGCTATTTTCAGCGCGTTGCGCTCGTGCTCGCGCAGGCGCAGCGGCATGGTGCGCAGGCCCCTGAGCACCAGCCACGCCTCGTCACTGGAAACGCACTGGCCCAGCGTCAGGTGCGTGGCGCGCAGCCGCTCCGCCACCTCCGCCGTGCACAACACCGCGCCCATCAGCACATCCGCGTGCCCGCACTGATACTTGGTGAGCGCCTGCACGGACACCATGCAGCCCGCCGCGAACGGGTCGAACAGCCAGCCCGCCGACCACGTGTCGTCGATCACCGGCACGATGCCACGCTGCCGCGCCGCCTGCGCCAGCGCCGGCACATCCAGCACCTCCATGCTGTCCGAACCGGGAGATTCGAGGAACAGCACGGTGGTGTTTTCCCGCATTTGCGCGATGATGGCGTTCGTCTCCGCACTCGGGTCGAAGAAGGTGGCGGAAACGCCATAACGCGCCAGCAGCTGCTTCATCAGCCGTCGCGTGGGGTAATAGAGCGCGTCCGACAACAAGACGTGATCCCCCACCTTCGTCAGCGCCAGCAGCACCCCGGCGATGGCCGCCAGCCCCGTGGGATGGAGAAAGCAGGCATCGGCGCCGGTGGAGATTTCCAGCAGCGCCTTCTCCAGCGCCTTCGTCGTTTCCGTGCCCTTGGTGCCGTAGGGGGAAAGACGCTCGAAGCTCTCCACGTCGCGCGCCAGAATGGTGCTGGCCCGCACCACCGGCGGGTTCACCGGCCCCGCTTCCTGTCGCGCCGGATCGAACCCGCGGGAGGAATGGATAAGTCGCGTGGCGCGCGCAAGCGTGTTTTCATGGGAATGGTTCTTCATCTGGGCCTCCGGATTGGCTGCTGGATGCACGGAAGAACGGCTGATCGCCGCCGGCAAGGAAAGGGAATGCGGCGACGAAGTTCATCACCCAATGGATATCCATTCCGCCATTCGGATGCAAAAGGGATATGCATTTCTGTTTTTTCGCGAGGTGAAGAGCGTTCAAAGGGGCTTGACGGGTGCCTCATTTTGTTTTCCGATACGCCCTGGCGGGCGAAAACAGAGAAAGGCTCCGCCGTTCCTTTCGGGGAGAACGTCAAAGGGAGGTTCAGCCACGTATCCGTCTCTCGACCGTTCTTCCGGCATCCCGGCAACCGGTTGTGTGCATGCCGCGCCCGGCGCGGGCGGGTATGCGCCATGCCTGGGGCGGATTCCGGCGGGCGGTCGAGTTGTGCCCGGAGCCGATTCCGGCACGCCGGATCTGGCGGCCAGAACAGCAACAAGGAGAAGGATGGACCCATGAAGAAACTGATCGCAATGGCGCTTGGCGCTGTGGTATTCGCCGGTGTGACCGCCACCGCGCAGGCCGGCACGCTCGAGGACGTGAAGAAGAAGGGCTTCGTGCAGTGTGGTGTTTCGCAGGGCCTGCCCGGCTTCTCCAACCCCGACGACAAGGGCAACTGGACGGGCCTGGACGTGGACTTCTGCCGCGCCGTGGCGGCGGCCGTGTTCGGCGACCCGAACAAGGTGAAATTCACTCCGCTTTCCGCCAAGGAGCGCTTCACCGCGCTGCGTTCCGGCGAGGTGGACCTGCTGGCGCGCAACACCACCTGGACCATGCAGCGCGATACTGAGCTGGGGCTGAACTTCGCCGGCGTCAACTATTACGACGGCCAGGGCTTCATGGTGCGCAAGTCGCTGGGCGTGACCTCCGCACTGCAGCTCAACGGCGCCGCGGTGTGCACCAACACCGGCACCACCACCGAGCTGAACGTGGCGGACTTCTTCCGCTCCCACAAGATGCAGTATGAGGTGGTGGCCTTCGAGAAGGCGGACGAGGTGGTGAAGGCATACGACGAGGGCCGTTGCGACGTCTATACCACTGACCGCTCCGGCCTCGCCGCCCAGCGCCTTAAGCTGAAGAACCCGGACGAGCACATCATCCTGCCGGAGATCATTTCCAAGGAGCCGCTGGGTCCGGTGGTGCGCCATGGCGACGATCAGTGGTTCGACATCGTGAAGTGGACGCTGTTCGCCATGGTCAATGCCGAGGAGCTGGGCGTGACCAGCAAGAACGTTGACGAGATGAAGAAGTCCACCAACCCGGCCATCCGCCGTCTGCTCGGCGTGGAGGGCAAGTTCGGCGAGAACATCGGCCTGACCAACGACTGGGCCTACAACATCGTCAAGATGGTGGGCAACTACGGTGAGGTCTATGAGCGCAACGTCGGCCCCAAGACGCCGCTCGGCCTCGCCCGCGGCCTGAACGCCCTGTGGAACAAGGGCGGCATCATGTATGCCCCGCCCATCCGCTGATAA
This sequence comes from Hyphomicrobiales bacterium, assembly GCA_027051195.1. Classification (GTDB taxonomy): domain Bacteria; phylum Pseudomonadota; class Alphaproteobacteria; order Rhizobiales; family Aestuariivirgaceae; genus Thermopetrobacter. The sequence goes on along the minus strand of JALUAB010000024.1, from coordinate 19,367 downwards.
CGGGCTGAAACAGGGGAATCCTTTTTCCTGTGGTTGCGTCAGCGGGCTTCCGGCGCCCATTGCGGGCGGCCGGAAGCCCACCCGGCCTTCCTGAGCGATCGCATGGTCGCGCCTTCGGGAGCCCGGGGCAAGCGGGGCAGGGGCCTTCAGCATGAGCACAGCTGCACGAGCGGCCATCCGGCAGGCGCCGGAAGCACCGGAAGAGCTGCGCGCACGCCAGCGCCGGCTGGTGCTGGTCCTGGCGCTCTATGCGTCTTCCTTCATCCTTTTCTGGTGGGCGGCCAGCGCCTTCTATTACCGCTCCTACGGCGGCCTGTGGGCGGACCTGGCCGGCTGGGTCGGCGGCATCTTGTCAGCGCTGGTGAATTTCGAGGGCGGTTTTTTCGTCTGGCTCGGCCGCATCGTCGTCGCCATTCTCAGCGTCGCGCCGCTGTTTGCCGCCATTTTCTTCGTTGGCATGGGCTACCGTCTGGCGCGCTGGCTGCGCGATGAACACCCCCGCCCGGCCTCCGCCAATCCGCTGTTCGACCGTCACTTCCGCGGCATCTTCTCGGAGCTGTTCGTGTTCACCGCGTTGGCCGCCTTCATATGGTGGATCACCGGCAACACGGTGGAAAACCTGGACAGGCTGGGCAAGCCGCCGGGCTTCGAATTCCTGAACAACACCGCCGGCTTCGGCATAAACCAGGTGCTGTTCGTCGATTACACGGAAACCTCCAGCTACGGCAAGGCACTGCTGGTGGGCGTGCTCAACACGCTGGTGCTTTCCTTCACCGGCATCGTGCTGGCCACCATCATCGGCTTCATCATCGGCATCATGCGCCTGTCCCACAACTGGGTCATCTCGAAGCTGGCCGCCGGCTACGTGGAGTTCTTCCGCAATACGCCGCTGCTGTTGCAAATCTTCGTCTGGTACAACGTGGTGCTCAAGCCCCTGCCGGGGCCGCGCCAGTCGCTGGAAATCGGCTCCGTCTTCATCAACAACCGCGGCGTTTACGCTCCCAAGCCCATTTTCACCGATGCCTGGTGGTTCGTCGTCGCCGCCTTCGTCATTGGCATCGTCGCCAGCTGGATCATCGCCCGCTGGGCACACCGCCGGCAGATGGAAACGGGGCGGCCGTTTCCGGTTCTCGGCGCCGCGCTGGCGCTCGTATTCGGGCTGCCGGTCATCACGTGGCTGCTGGTGAGTCTCTTCGCCGGTTCGCCGGTGCACTTCGACTATCCGCAACTGCGGGGCTTCAACTATCAGGGCGGCATGCGCATCATCCCCGAGTTCATGGCCATGCTGCTGGCGCTGTCCATCTACACCGGCGCCTTCATCGGCGAGATCGTGCGCGCCGGCATCCAGGCGGTGCCGCACGGCCAGACGGAAGCTGCGCTTTCCCTGGGGCTGACCCGCGGGCAGATGCTGCGCCTCGTCATCATTCCGCAGGCGCTGAGAGTCATCATCCCGCCGCTCACTTCGCAATATCTGAACCTGACCAAGAACAGCTCCCTGGCCGTGGCCATCGCCTATCCGGATCTGGTGGCGGTGGGTGGCATTGTGCTCAACCAGTCCGGCCATGAGCTGGAGGTCATCGCCATCTGGATGCTGGTGTATCTCTCCATCAGCCTGGCCACGTCGGCTTTCATGAACTGGTACAACGCCAAAATGAAACTGGTGGAGAGATGATGATGCCGCAGGGTGGCAGGACAACCACTTCTGTCATCCCCGCTTTCGCGGGAATGACCGGGATGGAAAAGTCGGCAAGCAGTTTCAACGGCATCATGGCGCCTGACAGGGTGGAAAGGAGAATGCATCCATGACCACCGAAACCCGCAGGATCGTCTTCTACCGCGACGAAATGCTGCCGCCCAAGCCGCCGCCGCCGGCCACCACCGGCGTCATCGGCTGGATGCGCCGCAACCTGTTCTCCGACTGGTGGAACACGCTGCTCACGTTCATCGGCCTCTACATCATCTGGCTCATCGTCAGCTGGCTGGTGGACTTCGCCATACTCAGCGCCGTGTTCACGGGCGAGGATCGTAACGCCTGCCTGCCGAAAAACGGTGTGGAAGTGGGCGCTTGCTGGGCTTTCGTGAACGCGCGCTTCAACCAGTTCATGGATGGGTTCTACCCGACCGATCAGGAGTGGCGCTACCTGCTGCTGTATGCTGTGGGCATCGTGCTTCTGGTGCCGCTGCTCATCCCGAAGGCGCCTTACAAGGGGCTGAACGCGCTGCTGCTGTTCGGCGCCTATCCGTTGCTCGCCTACCTGCTGCTCTACGGTGCGCCGTCGCTGGGCCTGCCCGTGGTGGAAACCACGCAGTGGGGCGGCCTGCTGCTCACGCTGGTCATCGCCTCCGTCGGCATCGTGATTTCGCTGCCGCTGGGTATTCTTTTCGCGTTGGGCAGGCGCTCCGAGCTGCCGGTCATCCGCTTCCTGTCCATCGTATTCATCGAATTCTGGCGCGGCGTGCCGCTCATCACGGTGCTTTTCATGTCGTCGGTGATGCTGCCGCTGTTCCTGCCGGAGGACGTGACGCTGGACAAGGTCATCCGCCCGTTGGTGGGCGTGGCACTGTTCGCCGCCGCCTACATGGCGGAGGTGGTGCGTGGCGGCCTGCAGGCCATCCCCAAGGGGCAATACGAGGCCGCGCAGGCGCTGGGGCTGACCTACTGGAGGATGATGGGCCTCATCATCCTGCCGCAGGCGCTGAAGCTGGTGATTCCCGGCATCGTCAACACCTTCATCGGCCTGTTCAAGGACACCTCGCTGGTGTCCATCATCGGCCTGTTCGACCTGCTGGGCATCGTCCAGAGCGCGCTTTCCGACCCCAAGTGGTCGACGCCGACCACGGCCGCCACCGCCTACCTGTTCCTGGCGCTCACCTACTGGCTCTTCTGTTTCGGCATGTCGCGCTATTCCATCTTCATGGAGCGCTACCTGCACACCGGACACAAACGCTGAAGAATCAACGCTTTTCTGGAGCAGACCCATGACCACCCAAAACGCCCCCCGCGAGATCGTCGAGGATGCGGCCGCCTCTGCCGGGGACTTGGCCGTGCAGATGATCGAGGTCAACAAGTGGTATGGCGACTTTCATGTCCTGCGCGACATCAACCTGGAGGTCTTCCGCCGCGAGCGTATCGTCATCTGCGGCCCTTCCGGTTCCGGCAAATCCACACTCATCCGCTGCATCAACCGGCTGGAGGAGCATCAGAGCGGCCGGATCATCGTCGATGGCGTGGAGCTTACCGAGGACGTGAAGAAGATCGAGGAAATCCGCCGCGAGGTGGGCATGGTGTTCCAGCACTTCAACCTGTTTCCGCATCTCACCGTGCTGGAGAACTGCACGCTGGCGCCCATCTGGGTCAAGCGCATGCCGAAGAAGGAGGCCGAGGAAATCGCCATGCACTTCCTGGAGAAGGTGCGCATTCCCGAGCAGGCGCACAAGTATCCCGGCCAGCTTTCCGGCGGCCAGCAGCAGCGCGTGGCCATCGCCCGCAGCCTGTGCATGAAGCCGCAGATCATGCTCTTCGACGAGCCTACCTCTGCGCTTGACCCGGAGATGATCAAGGAGGTGCTGGACGTGATGGTGGAGCTGGCCGAATCGGGCATGACCATGCTGGTGGTCACCCACGAGATGGGCTTCGCCCGCCAGGTGGCCGACCGCGTCATTTTCATGGATCAGGGCCAGATCGTGGAGATGAACACGCCCGACGAGTTCTTCTCCAATCCGAAGAGCGAACGCACGAAGCTTTTCCTCTCGCAAATCCTGCACTGATGCGGCATCCTGCGGTCAGGAGGGAGAAAACGGAAGAAGAGGGGAGAAGCCCGATGCCGATGAACAAGTTGCTGAGCTTCCTGCCCGCCGCCATCGTCGGCGCCGCGCTGGCGCTGCCCGTGGCCGCGCAGCAGAAGGCGGAGCAGAACGGCGCGAAGCAGCCGCCCACCGCCACGCAGGCCGCTCAGGCCATGCAGAAACTGGCGAAGTTCCGCCATGCGCCACTGACGCCGGAAAAGGCGAAGGCGGCGCTGGAGATCTTCCTGACGCTGAAGAAGGAATATCCGCCAGAGAGCTTCGAGATGAAGACGCCGGGGCCGATGGGTGCGGTGGAGGCCATGAAGGCCTCGCAGAAGGCGCAGGCTATCCTGAATCTGGTGAAGGAAAAGGGCTTTTCCGACATCGACGAATGGGCCCGCGCCTTTACCTCTCTGGGCATGGCCCTGGCCCACGTGCGCCAGGGGGGCGAGAAGGACATCCGGACGAAGCTCGGGAAGCTGGACGAATCGCCCATGCCGGAGCCGATGAAGGCGAAAATCCGCGCCATGCTCGAGGCTCTCATTCCGCCGCAGGAAAACGTGAAGGTGGCGCAGGAGCTGCTGAAAGACCCCGAAACGAAGAAGATGATCGAGACTGTGGAAAAGGGCCGGTAGAATCCGGACGAACAGGCGGCGAAGTTTCGGGTCCTTCTCTTTGCCGTGCCTTTTCACAGGGCAGAAAAGACAATCTGTGGTCATGTTTCCATCTTCCTGACGCGCCAGCATTGAATGCGCGATGCATTGGCAACGGAAAGGGAGGAGGAACGTTATGACGGCCATGGGTTGGAAAATGCTGCCGGTGGCGGCGATGCTGCTGTTCCTGCCCGCCGCGACGGCCGCGGCCGACTGGATTCTGGACGGCAAGGCATCCGCGCTGCATTTCGTCTCCGTCAAGAAGGGCGGTGTTGGCGAGGTGCACGCGTTCCGCGGGATCGAGGGAAAGGTTTCCGGTGGTGGCGAGGCCATGGTGTGGGTGGATCTGGCCTCCGTGGATACCAACGTGGAGATCCGTGACGAACGCATGCGCAAGATGCTGTTCGAGACGGACAAGTTTCCGCGGGCCACGATAACGGCGAAAGTGGATGCCGGGCTGCTGAAGGAGATGAAATCCGGACAGCGCCGTGTGGTCCCGTTGAAATTGACGCTGAGCCTGCATGGAAAGGCACGGACATACGAAACGACCGTGGCGCTGACCGGGCTCGAGGATGGCGCAGTTGCCGTTACCAGCCGCCGGCCTATTATCGTGAACGCGGGAGATCATGGTATGGGGGAAGGCGTCGAGGCGCTGCGCAAGGTGGTGGAGCTGCCATCCATCGCAACGGCAGTGCCGGTTGTTTTCGATCTTGTCTTCCATCCGGCCAGGCAATGAAAACCAGCGCGCGAGGCTGGCCGCGCACGTCACGTCGCTCGCCTGCCGGCGCAAGCCAGGCCATCGCACGACACGATGGTAACGCCCCGGCTTGAATGCTTGGGCGCGGAATGAGCCTACGGGGATTCTGGCAAGACAAGGATCGGTCCGACCCGAAAAAAGCCCCGGCGCCAACACCGGGGCTTTCATCGCCTGATTTGCGGCGACGAAATCTCACTGTTGCGGAACGCGGTGCGGAATGCCCTTGTCCGCCAGCAGCTTCACGAGTTCACCATTCTGAAACATCTCAGTGACGATGTCGCAGCCGCCCACGAATTCGCCCTTCACGTAAAGCTGCGGAATGGTCGGCCAGTTGGTGTATTCCTTGATGCCCTGGCGCAGCTCGTCGGAAACCAGCACGTTCACGTCCTGAAACGGCACGCCGAGATAGTCGAGTATCTGCACCACCCGGCCGGAAAAGCCGCACATGGGCTGTTCGTGCGTGCCCTTCATGAACAGCACCACGTCGTTCTCCTTCACCACCGAGTCGATCCAGTCTTTCACGTCCGTCATTGTTCAAGGCTCCCGTTCGAGTGTTCTCAGGATTCTTCCGGCGCGCCGGTGGTCAGCGCCAGCGCGTGCAGCTCGCCGCCCATCTTGCCTTTCAGCGCCGCATAAACCATCTGGTGCTGCTGCACCTTGCTCTTGCCGCGAAAGGCTTCCGAAATCACCGTCGCGGCGTAATGGTCGCCGTCACCCGCCAGATCCTGGATTTGGATCTTCGCGTCGGGAAAGGCTTCGCGCAGCATGCGCTCGATCTCCTCCGCCGGCATCGGCATGGGCAAAACCTCCAGCTTGGCCATCCTCTTTCCGTGGCGGATGGTAGGGAGCGCCGCACGACGTTGCAAGGGGTGTTCCACAGGGCAGGGGCGGCATGAGCGTCTTTTCATGCGGCCGTGATGCGCAGGCTGCGTGAGAAGGAAGGAATGGCTCCCCGGGCCGGACTCGAACCAGCGACCCAGCGGTTAACAGCCGCTTGCTCTACCAACTGAGCTACCGGGGAACACGATTGCGATTTGCGATGTGCGTAATAGGCAAAACGCGATGATTTGTCAAAGGCCAATTTGGCGCGCCATGCGCGGTTTTCAAGGCCCCCTTGTCTTTCCCGCCACGCTGGGGCACCTTGCGCCGCATGAACGAAATACGCATTCACAAATGGCGCATCCGTTTGCCGAAAAGCCGGTTTCTGCGCATTCTCATCGGCATCCTTTTCATCATCGGCGGCTTGTTCGGCTTTCTCCCCATCCTTGGCTTCTGGATGATCCCTCTGGGGCTGACCATCCTTTCATTCGAGATTCCGTTGGTGCGCCGCTGGCGCCGCCGGTTTGTCGTATGGTTTCGCCGCAAGTGGGAGGGGCGGCGCGCGGCGAAGGAAAAGCGGCGCCGGGAAAAACCGACGCCGCCCGTCTGATGTGCATGTCCGCCTGATCGTTCAGCGCAGGATGCCCGCACCGAAGATCTGGATGAACTCCAAACGCTGCGCACGCTGCTTGCGGGCGTTGCGCACGCGGCGCAGGGCGGCGCGGCGGGCCGCCACGCGCCGGGCGATGGCGCGGCGCTTGCGCTGCGCCGCCAGCCGGCGCGCCCTGGTGGTGCGGCGGATGGACTTCTTCCTGGCCAGCCGGCGCTGATTGTCGCGGCGCAGTTTCGCGTAGGCCACGTCGGTGGAGCCTCTCACGCGGATGATGGTATTCTTGCGCCCGTATTCCCGCACCAGGGCGAAAAGCCGTTCGGCGTTGCGCGGATGCAGGCGGATACAGCCATGGGAAGCCGGCCGCCCCAGCCGCGACACGGCATTCGTGCCATGAATGGCGTAGCCGCCGTAATAGAAGATGGACCACGGCATCGGGGCATTGTCATACTTTCTGGAATAATGCATGCGCTTCAGCCACTTCGGCTTCCAGGTGCCGCGCGGCGTATAATACCCCTTGCGGCCGGAGGAAATGGGCCAGGTGGCATAATGCCGCCCGTCAACCGTCACGTTCATGCGCTGATTGGAAAGATCCACGTTTATCTCCACTTTCGCCAGCGCCTGCATTGCCATCGCGGGCAGCAGCAACAACGCCGCGAACAGCATTTTCAAGGATCCGTGCATGCTGAATTCTCCTGCGCTCTCCCTTCTCGTGGCGTTCTCATCCACGATCTTCTGGTCATGGGGACGGGGAAAGCTTGCGCAATACCGTCTTTTCCTCCTGCCCCCGCTGAATCGTCTGCCGTTCACACAATCTCTTCGACTGCTGATCCCGAACATGAAGGATGCAGCCTGAATGACCGATGAACGGCGGGGATGCATCTTGCTACCCCATGCGTGGCGCCTCCAGTGAATTTCTTGCAATGGTGAACACGAAAAAGTGAGGAGGAAAAATGCGCAGCGTCGTCTCGTCGGGAATGGGGAGACCGGCGATGGGAAGTGTGAATATCAGCTCGCAGGGTGAGTATAACTCATTGAAAGGTTGGCTTATTGGCAAGTGATCGACGCCGCCGCTCCGGCGATGCCGCGCAATTCGTCACGCCTGAACCCGGCGCGTGACAAAGCGCGCGCCCGGGCGGGATGCGGGGCGGTGGGGCGGGTGAATTTTCGCCATGTGGCGATGTCTTCTCCGGAATGCCGGAAAATGTTGGCGGTGGCGCGGGAGCGCCCTCATCCTTCGCGCAGAACTTCTTCTTTCGCCTCTTCCATCAGCTGCGCCATGCGGTTGCGCAGGCGGTGTTCGGACATGTCCACGCCCTTCGCCTTCAGGTCGGCCATCACCTTGCGCACCACATCATCGTCGCCGGGTTCCTCCAGATCGGCCATGATAACGGACTTCGCGTATTCCTCCGCCGCCGCGCCGGACAGGCCCAGCAGCTCCGCCACCCACAGGCCCAGCTTGAAATTGCGCCGCGCGGCGGCCTTGAACTGTAGCGCCTCGTCATGCGCGAAGCGCTCTTCTTCCGCCTTCTTCCGATCGTCGAAACCGTTCGTCATCTGCCGCCTCTCCGGTTCTTTTCCACTGGCAGGGGGCGTCTGGCGCCCCGCATCTTACAGCCGCGCGCAATTCATGTATATGAAGGAGGCAAGGCTTGCAATGCGGCGGATGCAAGCGGCCCTGCGCCGCTTCCCGCCGGAACACGGGATTCGGAACATGGTCAAGGGCAGGAGGCTCTACGAGGGCAAGGCCAAGATTCTCTACGAGGGCCCGGAGCCGGGCACGCTGGTGGTGCATTTCAAGGACGACGCCACCGCCTTCAACGGCGAGAAGTTCGAGGTCATCGAGGGCAAGGGGGTTCTGAACAACCGCATCTCCGAGTTCATCTTCCGGCGTCTGGGCGAGATGGGCATCCCCACCCATTTCATCAAACGCCTGAACATGCGCGAGCAGCTGGTGAAGAGGGTGGAGATCATTCCGCTGGAAGTGATCGTGCGCAACATCGCCGCCGGCTCCATCTCGAAGCGGCTGGGCATCGAGGAAGGCAAGCGCCTGCCGCGCGCCATCGTCGAATTCTGTTACAAGAACGACGATCTGGGCGACCCGCTGGTGGCCGAGGAGCATATCAATGCGTTCGGCTGGGCCAGCCCGCAGGAGGTGGACGACATGGTGCACCTTGCCCTGCGCACCAACGATATCCTCTCCGGCCTGTTCGCCGGCATCGGCATCAGGCTGGTGGACTTCAAGCTGGAATTCGGCCGCGAGTTTTTGCCCGATGGCATGGTGCGCACCGTGCTGGCCGATGAGATCAGCCCGGATTCCTGCCGCCTGTGGGACATGAAGACCGAGGAGAAGCTGGACAAGGACCGCTTCCGCCGCGACCTCGGCGGTCTGGTGGACGCCTACACGGAGGTCGCCCGCCGGCTGGGCATCATCAATGGCGACGGCCGCAACGGCGGCAACCCGGGGCCCAAGCTGGTGAAGGGCTGAGCACGGCGTAGCCTGTTGCTTGACATTCGCAGCCGCTGTCCCATCTGCATGCACGGGAACAACCATGCATGCGGAGAGCGCCGATGCAGGACTCGGTAAGCAGATTTCTCGTGATCCTCGGCCTGGTGCTCCTGGTGCTCGGCCTGCTTTGGCCGCTGGTGAAGAGGCTGGGGCTGGGCCAGCTGCCAGGGGATTTGCACCTCACCGGAGATGGTTGGAGCTTTCACTTCCTGCTCGGCACGTCCATCGTTCTTTCCATCGTGCTCACCCTGCTGCTGAACCTTTTCTTCTGGTTTCTGAATCGCTGATGCCAGGTTGCGCAAGGACTGACCGACAAACCCGCACCGCAACCTCGGGCCCTCGTTTTTCATGATTGGGGGGTGGGGGCGCGAGGCGATGAGTGGTCCTTCATGCATTCTGGCATGACAAGAAAAAGGCTCCCGCGAGGGGAGCCTTTCGCATTCGTGTCACCGGCTTCGCCGCGCCGTCAGCGCTTGGAGAACTGGAAGCTGCGGCGGGCCTTGCGCTTGCCGTATTTCTTGCGCTCCACCACGCGGGCGTCGCGGGTGAGGAAGCCGCCCTTCTTCAGTACCGGGCGCAGCGCCGGTTCATAGTTGATCAACGCGCGGGAGATGCCGTGACGCACCGCGCCCGCCTGCCCCGAAAGGCCGCCGCCTGAGACGGTGCACATCACGTCATACTGGGTGGCGCGGTCGGCCGTCTCCAACGGCTGGCGCAGGATCATCTGCAGCGTGGCGCGGGTGAAATATTCCTCCACCGGCTTGCCGTTCACAATGATCTTGCCGCTGCCCGGCTTGATCCACACGCGGGCCACCGAGTTCTTGCGCTTGCCGGTGGCGTAGGCCCGGCCATGTTCGTCGATCTTCGGCTCCGGCAGGGCCTGCTCTTCCGTCGTCACGCCTTCCACGGCCTCCGACAGGTTCTCCAGGGTGGTTTCCTCAGCCATCAGGCCCTCCTCGCGTTCTTCGGATTGAGCGCCTTCACGTCCAGCACCTCGGGCTTCTGTGCCTCGTGCGGGTGCTCGGCGCCGGCATAGATCTTCAGGTTCTTCAGCTGCCGGTAGGCCAGCGGCCCCTTCGGCAGCATGCGCTTCACCGCCAGCCACAGCACCTTCTCCGGCTTCTTGCCGGAGAGCATCTTCTCCATGGTGCGCTCCTTGATGCCGCCGGGATAGCCCGTGTGCCAGTAATGCTTCTTCTTCTGCATCTTCTGGCCGGTGAGGCGCACCTTGTCGGCGTTGATGACGATGATGTTGTCACCACAGTCCACGTGCGGCGTGTATTGCGGCTTGTGCTTGCCGCGCAGGCGGGTGGCGATGATGGAGGCCAGGCGGCCCAGCACGACGCCATCGGCGTCGATCAGGATCCACTTCTTTTCCACCTCGCCCGGCTTGGCGTTCCAGGTTTTCATGGCCGGTTCGGCTCCATTGTTGGCATTGACCCGAAAAGAGAAGGGCACCTGCCCCGTTCCGGGCAGCTCAATACAGGAGGTCAGGCATCGCGTCAAGGCGAAAATTATCACGCCAACCGCGAAAAGTGGCATAAAATCCAAGCCTTGCAATAAGGGTATCATTATACTTTATATCGGGTTTGCCTTGCCGCCGCCGCTTTGCCTATCATGCGCCCGCATTGTGCGGGCAGGGGGGGATGCAAGTGCCTGAAACGGGGGAGGCCATGCGGCGTGGACGAGAGTGCTTGCTGCGACGTTCGGCGGTCGGCGCGCTGGCGGTCCTGTTCGCCGCGCTTGCGGTGCCGCCGTCCGTCGCCGCCCCGGCACCGGAGAAGGACGAGTCCCGCATCCTGCCGGAAGGTGGGGGCAAGACCACGGATTCCATCATCCCCCATGTGCCGCGGGACGAGAGCGCCGGGGAGAGCGGCCTGAGGGGCGGCGTGAAGGAGGATGCCACCGGCATGCCGCCGGACTTCAGCTACGAGGAGGATCCGGACGCCGACAAGAGTCTCGAGGACATCATCAACGAGGACATCCCGAACCTCAAGGCGGTTGAGCTGACGGAGGACGCCGCCAAACGGGCGCTGGATGCCTTCGAGAAGGTCTTCGGCAAGTTCAGCGATGAGGAAATCGCCAGATATCCGACGTTGCAGGAATTCGCTGACAAGTCTCGGGAAGGCAGGAAGTTCGCCGCCATCATTCGCAAGCACGGTTTCGGGAGCGTGGCGGAATGGAACGACATCATTTCCAACATCGGATTCGCTCTCACTTCCATAGAGGAAGGTGACGATGGCGTCATCCTGAGTCAGATTCAGGAGACGGAAAAACGCACCGACCTGCCGAAGGAGCGCAAGGAGAAGCTCTTGCGCTATCTTCGCGCGCTCGTTCCGTCGGTGAACAATCGCAAGGTGGTGCAGAAGCTGCTGGGGGATCCTGTTTACAGGAAGAAGCTGCGCCTGCTGGAGGGCGGGGAAGGCGAGGATCACGAATGATGTGCGGCGATGCCCTCCCGGATTGGCGGTCGCTGGAAGATGACCCGGTGGCGCTGCTGGGCCGCGTGAGGAGTATCGCCATCGTTGGCGCCTCGCCGAAGCCCGCGCGTCCGGCGCATCAGGTGCAGGCCTTTTTACAGGAGCGCGGCTATGAGGTCTTCCCTGTCAACCCCGGGCAGGCGGGTGGCGAAATACTGGGGCGGCCCGTGGTCGCGCGGCTGGCCGACCTGCCGCGGCCGGTGGACATGATCGATGTCTTCCGCAACGCCTCGCAGGTGCCGAAACTGGTGGACGAGATCCTCGCCCTGCCGTGGCGGCCGAAGCTGATCTGGATGCAGCTCGGCATCGTTCACGAGGAGGCTGCCGAGCGCACCCGCGCCGCCGGCATGGCCGTGATCATGAACAAGTGCCCGAAGATCGAGCTTTCGCGCATCTGATGTTCTCTTGTCAGCGGCCGTTGCCTGCGGCACCCTGCAGGGAAACGAAACAACAATTCGCCAGAGGGAGGGAGACATGAGCGAGGACACCCCGTTCTCCGGATTCGCCACCAGGTGCATCCACGCCGGCCAGCAGCCCGATCCGGCCACCGGTGCGCGCATCACGCCCATCTACCAGACCACGTCCTACGTCTTCGAAAGCGCCGAGCACGCCGCCAACCTCTTCGCGCTCAAGGAATTCGGCAACATCTACACCCGCATCATGAATCCCACGCAAGGTGCGCTGGAGGCCAAGGTGGCCGCACTCGATGGCGGCACGGCGGCGCTGGCCACGGCCTCTGGCCACGCGGCGCAGATGCTGGCCCTGCACTGCCTCATGCAGCCCGGCGACGAATTGGTTGCCGCGCGCCAGCTCTATGGCGGCTCCATCAACCAGTTCAGCCATTCCTTCAAGCAGTTCGGCTGGCACGTGGTGTGGGCGGACGCCGACGACCCGGACAGCTTCCGCAAGGCGCTCTCCGAGAAGACCAGGGCCATCTTCATCGAATCCATCGCCAACCCGTCGGGCCAGATCGTGGACATCGAGGCCATCGCGAAGGTGGCGCAAGAGGCGCACGTGCCGCTTATCGTGGACAACACCATGGCCACGCCCTACCTCGTCCGTCCGTTCGAGCACGGGGCGAACGTGGTCAGCTACTCGCTCACCAAGTTCATGAACGGGCACGGCAACTCCATGGGCGGCATGATCGTGGACGGCGGCAACTTCGACTGGGGCGCGGACGACAGGTTCCCGCTGCTCACCGAGCCGAACCCGTCCTATAACGGCATGAAGCTCTACGAAACCTTCGGCGACATGACGCTGGCCATCGCCGCCCGCGTGCTGGGCCTGCGCGACCTCGGCCCGGCCATTGCGCCGCTGAACGCCTTTCTCACGCTCACCGGTCTGGAGACACTGCCGCTGCGCATGCAGCGCCATTGCGACAACGCCTTGCGCGTGGCCGAATGGCTGGAGCAGGACGACCGCGTGGCCTGGGTGAAGTATTCAGGGCTCAAGTCCAGCCCCTATTACGAGCTGCACCAGAAATATTGCCCAAAGGGCGCGGGCAGCGTCTTCACCTTCGGGCTCAAGGGCGGCTTCGGCGCCGGGGTGAAGCTGGTCAACTCGGTTAAGCTGTTCTCGCATCTGGCCAACATCGGCGACGTGCGCTCGCTCATCATCCACCCGGCCAGCACCACGCACTCGCAGCTGACGGAGGAGCAACTCGTCGCCGCCGGCGCCGGGCCGGAGGTCATCCGCGTCTCCATCGGCCTGGAGGATCCGGAAGACCTCATCGCCGACCTCGACCAGGCCATGACGTGACATTGCCGCAGGGCAGGTCTATGCTTGCATGGGCCTGCAATACGTTCCTGAGGTTGCGAGAATCATGGAAGACCGGACAAGACGACGCGACCAAGTCATCAGCGAGGCCGTGAAAAGAACACTGGCTCCGGCGAAAATCAGGGAAGTCCGCGTCCGCGAGAGCGAGGATCATTATGGCGATCCCATCTACCGCGTGGACATCGTCTTGGGAAGTGACGATGAAAAACTGGACCCACAAAAGACGATTAATCTGTGGGAAGAAGTCATAGGGGCGCTCGAGACAAACGGTTTCGAAGTGCGATTCCCCATCTTCACCTTCATGACTCCGTCCGAGGCGGAAGATGAAGCGGCTTGACAAGGACTTGCTGGAAACGGCGAGGCAGCTTCTGGGTGCCGGGCAACAACGAGGGAGGCCACGACAGACGAATCTGCGCAGAGCGATATCGACGGCATATTACGCCGTGTTTCATGCCCTTTGCCGCATGTGTGCAGATGCATTTGTTGGAACGAAACAGGGGACTCATCAGACCTGGCGCCAGGTTTACCGCGCATTGGAACATGGTTCGACGAAGGGGAAATGTGCTCATGGCTATTTCAAGAACAATTTTCCCAAAGGCGCGATAAAATTTTGCTTCATATTCACGCACCTGCAAGAAAAGCGCCATGAAGCTGACTATGACCCTTTCGCCAGATTTCTGAGAAGCGATGTGGAAGAAGCCATTACACTGGCGGAGACGGCCATTTCCTTGATAGATAAATAAAAGATGGAACTGGCGGATCGCCGCGCCTTCGCCGCGTGGGTGCTGTTCAGGAAACCGCGCTAGGCTCAGGACCCATAAATTGCGCGGCGCCAGTCTGGCGCAAAATCGGCAATTAGCAATGGATTATCGAGATTTTGCGCCAGACCCTTCGGGCGACATTTTCGCTTCATCTCGCTGGCTTTTCACCCTTGGAAATAGCTTCGGCTATTCCCTGCGGGCGAAAAGCCAGCGATATTTCGCGAAAATGCCGCTGGCATCCACGCCCTTTATGGGTCCTGAGCCTAGTGATTTCCTGCGTGCAATTATCAACAATCACACGCAAAAGGTGCTTGTTCCGGTTGCCGCGCCCCGCTAGCCTCGCGCGTGGCTGGTGATCGCAACGGGTCGCCAGCCGACATGGCGCCAGGGGTGCCGGCGTGCGTTGGCCTCGCGAGGCGGGGCGCGCGCAATGGCTGAGAGGGGCAACCCAACCCTTGGAACCTGATCCGGGTAATACCGGCGAAGGAAGTGCGCCAGATGCACCATCCGCTCCGCCGCTTCTACTGGGGGCGGGGCAGGGGACTCGCAGATGAACTGTGCCCAAGGTGCATCCCGCCTTCTGAAGGTTCCCACAAGGCGCCATTTGAGCAACCCGTTCGCTGCCGTGCGGCGGCGTGCGGGCAAATGGCACACCGCGCGTCTCTTTTGTCATCCCCGGGCTTGTCCCGGGGATCCAGGGCAGAACACGACGCACCTGGTGGATCGCGTGATGTGGAGCAAATGGCAACCTTCAAAGCAAGAGGAACCGGAACCATGAACGTCATGGGCCCCATCTTTCCCAACACGCCCGAGAACCGTATCAGCCGGGCCATCATCCGCAAGTTCGCATCCGACATGGAGCAGGCGTTGAACGCCGATGTATTCATCATCGGCGCCGGCCCCGCCGGCCTCACTGCCGGGCGGAAACTGGCCGAGGCTGGCAAGCGCGTGTTCATCATCGAGCGCAACAATTACCTCGGCGGCGGCTACTGGCTGGGCGGCTACTTCATGAACACCATCACCGTGCGCGCCCCGGCCCAGCGTATCTTCGACGAGATCGGTGTGGAATACGAGCAGGTGGACGACGACCTCTACGCCACGCCCGGGCCTTTGGCCTGCTCATCCACCATCGCGGCGGCTGCCCGCGCCGGGGTGAAATTCCTCCAGCTCACCCATCTCGATGACCTCATTGTGGATGCCGAGGAAGGCCGGGTGAAGGGCGTGGTCATCAACTGGAGCCCGGTGAAGGGCCTGCCCAAGGCCATCACCTGCGTCGATCCCATCGCGATCGAGTGCGACACCGTCATCGACGCCACCGGGCACGACGCCGTGGCCGTCTCGAAGCTGGCCAAACGCGGCATCGTGGAGGTGAAGGGCATGGGCGCCATGCACGTCTCCGCCTCCGAGGACGCGGTAGTGAAGCACACCGGCGAGGTGTATCCTGGCCTGTTCGCCGCCGGCATGGCGGTGGCGGAGGTGCATGGCCTGCCGCGCATGGGCCCTACCTTCGGCGGCATGCTGCTGTCTGGTGAGCGCGTGGCCGGGCTGGTGCTGGAAAAACAGGCGGCGCTGGCACCGGCCGAGTGAGCCAGCGCCGACACACATGAGCACGGACGGACCGTGCCCGACGGGGGCGGGTGCGGTCCGTTCCGGGCGGGCGCGCATGGCGACGCGGGAGAGGTGCGCGGCTTGCGCGCCCGCCAATTTGCTGCCAAACCGGCGCAAATCAATGCCCATGAAGGAGGCTGCCCCGTGAACGATCTCGCCGACATGCCCGCACCCCTCGGCGCGGACGCCATAGAGGCGCTCTTTGCGCTGCCGTTCAACGACCTGCTCTACCGCGCGCACACGGTGCACCGCCACCACTTCGACCCCAACGAGGTGGAAACCTGCGCGCTTCTGAGCATCAAGACCGGCGGCTGCCCGGAAGATTGCGGCTATTGCAGCCAGAGTGCCCGCCACGACGGCCCCGCCAGCCGCGGCACGCCACTGATGGAGGAGGACGAGGTGCGCGCCTTTGCCAGACGCGCGAAGGCGCAGGGGGCGCGGCGGCTGTGCATGGGTACGGCCTGGCGCGGGCCGAAGGACAGGCATCTGGAGCGCATCATCCGTTTCATCGACATCGCCAGGGCGGAAGGATTGGAAACCTGCATGACGCTGGGCTTCCTCGACGCGGAACAGGCGCAGCGGCTGAAGCAGGCGGGGCTGGACTATTACAACCACAACATCAACACCTCGCCGGAGCATCACGAGAACATCGTCACCACGCATACATTCGAGGACCGGCTGCGCACGCTGGAAAACGTGCGAGAGGCGGGCCTGAAGGTCTGCTGCGGCGGCATCCTCGGCATGGGCGAGACGCGCCGTGACCGCGCCCGCATGATCGCGGCGCTGGCGGCGCTGCCGGAGCCGCCGCAATCGGTGCCCATAAACATGTTGGTGCCCATGCCGGGCACGCCGCTGGAAAACGCGCCGCCGCTGGATCCATTCGAGCTGGTGCGCACCATCGCCGCCGCGCGCATCGCCCTGCCAACGGCGCGGGTGCGCCTTTCCGCCGGACGCCATGCCATGAGCGACGAGTTGCAGGCGCTGTGCTTCTTCGCCGGGGCCAACTCCATCTTCCTCGGTGAGAAGCTGCTGACCACGGACAACGCCACGCCCGGCCACGACGCCACCCTGTTCGAAACGCTGGGCCTGCGGGCCACGGTTTCGGAGGAGGTTGTGAACAGGAAATGAGAACGCCCCGACGGGGCCTTGCCCGGTGGCAATGAACCTGCCACCATGCCGGGCGACGGATGCAAGGGGGCATGCAAGGAGGAGGAACGGAATAATGGACATGTCCACGAACAGGATGGGCGCGCTGGCCGCGCCCCTGAACCTGCCGCTGAAGGCGGCGCTGGTGGTTGGTGGTTCCTTGCTGCTGTGGCTCTCGGCCAAGGTGCAGGTGCCCTTCTGGCCAGTGCCCATGACGCTACAGGTCATGGCGCTGTTTGCCATCGCCGCCACCTTCGGCCTGCGCCTGGGCCTGGCCACCGTGGCGCTCTACGTCATGGAAGGCGCGCTGGGGCTGCCGGTGTTCGCCGGGACACCGGAAAAGGGCATCGGACTGGCCTACATGATGGGGCCGACCGGCGGTTATATCGTGGGCTTCCTGCTCATGGCCGCGGTGGTGGGCTGGCTGGCCGACCGCAGTTGGTCACGCCACCCGCTGAAGCTGTTCATCGCGGGGCTGATCGGCCTGGCGCTGGTCTATCTGCCGGGCCTGGCGTGGCTGGCGCAGTTCGTCGGCACAGACAAGGCGCTCACCTTCGGCTTCTGGCCGTTCATTCTGGGTGACCTCGTCAAGCTGGCTGTCGTGGCTCTGGCCATCCCGGCGGCGTGGAAGCTGAAGCGCCGTGAGGCGTAAGCCCGCTGATCGCCATATGAGCGATATTGCCACACGCATTGCCGATGCGCTGGGCGTCGATGTCCGGCGCATCGCGCCACTGGCTGGCAGCTATGGGCTGTCGCTGGACGTGGTGGAGCTGGCCAACGGGCGGAAGCTGGTGGCCAAGCACGGCGAGGGCCCGCGCCCGGATCACCTGCTCATCGAGGGCAGAATGCTCCGGCGGCTGGAAGGGGAGATCCCCGTGCCGCGCGTGCACTTGTCCGAACCGGATCTGCTGGTGATGGATTACATCGCCGGTTCCGGCGGTGGCGGCGCTTCTGCCGAACGCCACATGGCGGAGCTTCTGGCCGCCATGCACCGCAAGCGCCAGCCTTTCTTCGGCCTGGAGTTCGACACCACCATCGGCCCGCTGCCACAGCCGAATCCAAGGACCGAATCGTGGATCGACTTCTTCCGCGACCAGCGGCTGTTGTTCATGGCGCGCCTCGCGCATGAGCGTGCCGGCCTCTCCACCGGCCTCCTGCGCCGCATCGAGCGCTTCTGCGAGCATCTGGACGAGTTCATCGACGAACCGGCGCACCCTTCACTGTTGCACGGCGACATCTGGGGCGGCAACATCATCCACGCGGGCGGCCACGTGGCGGCCTTCATCGACCCGGCCATCTATTACGGCCACTACGAATACGACCTCGCTTTCATGACCATGTTCGGCACGGCGGGGCGCGCCTTCTTCGCGGCCTACGAGGCGCTGATGCCGGAGTTCGACGCGCAGGGCTTCCACGAGGTGCGCAAGGATGTCTATCTCATCTATCCGCACCTCACCCACGTGCTCATCTGTGGCCTGTCCTATGCCTCCGGTATAGAAAGCAGGCTGCGTCGCTTCGGGTTCTGAGGGGCAGGCTGGCGGGCCTGTGCGGGTGATTTTGCTCGTCACTCCGGTGGCAGCCGGAGCCCGGGCCACTTGCTCACGAGCTTGTCGCGTGAGATTACGGTTTTCGCAGGAATGACCACTGCGCCACACTGCTGTCGCCGTCTTGTCCCGGCTGTCCGTGGCGGCGCCCCCGGCATTTGCAGCCCCGTATCGCCGGCATGAAGCCGGTAATGAGGTATGATGAACGGGAACGGTTTCAAGGGAGTCGCTTCATGCGCCAGCGCACGCGAAAGTTCATCGGGGTCATACTCACCTTCATGTTTCTGGTGGTCTATGTCCTCGTCATGATGGCCATCGGCGCGGCGCTGGCGGCGCGCGAGCCGGGCTTCTGGGTACAGCTGGGTTACCATGCCATCGCCGGTGTGGCATGGCTGCCGGTGGTGATGGTCATCATCAAGTGGATGAGCCGCCCGGACGAGCCGGGTGGCGAAGGATGAAGTCCCCGGCCTTTCTTTCAGCACCTCCTCACATCCCACGTCAGGCCGGCACCCTCCCGATGTCCGGGAAAACCTCAAACGCCACCAATCTTCCTCGTCATCAACCCGGTTGGCCGTGATGTCCATTTCACACAAGCAAACTGCTTTCTCTCCCGGGACATGACACCCCCTTCGTAATGCCGGCGCAAGCCGGCATCTCATGGAAGGCTTTTCTGCCGTCACCAGAAGATCCCGGCTTTCACCAGGGTGACGAAGAAAATGCCGGTCCTTGTCGTCATATCTGCTCCTTTTCCGTTATTCCCGCGAAAGCGGAAATGCGTCAAGTCATTGATTCATCATATGAATCACCGCTTTACAGAGATGGCGAAGGGAAAAAGCGGTGCGCCGGAAAAGCCCTGCAGATGCCTGCGCGACATTTCCGTTGACTCCTTCCTGAAATTAGAATAATTCTATTTTGCAG